>DMHB01000420.1 GCA_003449595.1 Microscillaceae bacterium
AAAGCTAAACGACCCAGTAGGCACAGAAATTAAGTTAGAAGAGTATTTTGATGTGTTCAAAGCCGATAAATTGGAGTTAGGACTTTCAGCCTATAGTGTCATTTGGGATTTCTTTATCCCATACAGCCTGACCTTGGCTTTGATTTTGGCTGTGGCCGAAGTGGTGTTGGGGCTTAATTTGGTGTTGTTTCATCGGGTGCGCGGCAGCTTGTGGACTATATTGATATTGATTACTTTTTTCACTTTTCTTACATTTTATTCGGCTGTCTATAACAAAGTTACCGATTGTGGATGCTTTGGTGATGCCATTAAACTAAGCCCTTGGCAATCGTTTTACAAGGATGTTATCTTGCTGAATATCACTGTTTTATTACTGACTGTCAGCTTTTGGAGACCCCAGTATTTTTTGACCGAAGCCTCTGTAAGGCTGAAGGCTATTCTGAGTACAATAGCCAGTTTAGCTGCTTTTGGCTTAGGGGTTTACACGATTAACTATTTGTCTATCATCGATTTCAGAGCCTACAAAGTGGGGGCAAGCATTCCCGACCAGATGAAGCCTTCTGCCGAGCTCAAATATGGGCCTGAAGTGTATGTGTATCTCAACAAAAAAACCGGAAAAGACGAGCAATTTACGGCAGAAGTGTTTATGCAAGAGTGGAAAAAGTTATCTGATACAACCCTGTTCAAGTTCAAAAAACACCAAAAACCACTGCTCAACCCTGAAGCTTTGCCCAAGATAACCGATTATAAAGTTACTGATGCCCAAGGCAAAGACATCACCCAAGAAACCTTCAAGGGCAAGAAATTGCTCATCATTGTTCCGCAAGTAAGCAAAACCCATTCGGCCAGCTACGAGAAGATCAACCGACTCATCAAACTGGCTGAAAAGGCTAATATCCAACCGATGATTTTTACGGCAACCGACCGTACCACCTTCGAGGCGTTTAGTAAGCAGTTCAAACTCACTACTATCCCCTTCTTTTTTGTGGATGATACGGTGCTGAAAACAATGATTCGTTCTAACCCGGGCATTATGTTGCTCGACGAAGGACGTGTAAAAGGCAAATGGCATTACAATAGTTTGCCCGACAATGGTGTGCTTGCCGGAATCGGGTAAGTTTGCGCCGGTAAAATATTTTCTTCTTGCATCAGATTGTCCACAAACGGACAATCTGATTTGTTTTCGGACACTTTACCTATATTAAATTCCTTTGTAAGTAGCTGTTTTTCAATTACTTATCGAATTGGACACAACTTTGATAAGATAGCTGAACAATGGAGGCAAGGAAGTAATCAAAGTACTTTGCATTACAAACTACCTTTTAATGCAACTTTTGGATTGCGCCGGCGTTTGAGTTTAAAACCCACTGCAAACAACTATTAAACTATACAAGGAGATTATGGTCAATCTATTCGACATCCACAAGTATTACACCGTAGGAAACGGCAAATTACACGTCTTGCGAGGAATCAACTTAGAAATCCAACAAGGCGAACTGGTATCGATTATGGGTTCTTCAGGCTCCGGCAAATCCACGTTGCTCAATATCTTAGGTATTTTGGATGATTACGATGCAGGCGAATATTTTTTGAATGGCACTTTGATGAAAAAACTATCGGCCAGCAAAGCAGCCTATTATCGTAACCAGTTCATTGGCTTTGTTTTCCAATCGTTCAACTTGCTTTCTTTCAAAAGCGCCGTAGAAAATGTAGCCTTACCACTTTACTACCAAAAAGTTAGCCGCAAGAAACGCAACGCCATTGCCCTTGAATACTTAGACCGAGTAGGCTTGAAAGACTGGGCAGAGCACCTTCCCAGCGAAATGTCGGGCGGACAAAAACAGCGCGTAGCCATCGCCCGCGCCCTCATCAGCCAGCCCAAAATTATCTTGGCCGATGAACCGACTGGAGCCTTAGATACCAAAACCACCCAAGAGGTGATGGAAATTTTCAAAGACCTCCACCAACAAGGAATGACCATCATCATTGTAACCCACGAAAACGACATTGCGGCCCAAACCCAGCGGGTTATCCGCGTGAAAGACGGGCTGGTGGTGCACGAAGACCAAAGTACCTTAGTTCACGCTTAACGGTTGTTGCCCTATGTTTGACTTAGATAAATGGCAAGAGATTTTTGCCACCATGCGCAAAAACAAACTGCGTACTTTTTTGACTGCCTTCGGGGTATTTTGGGGTATTTTTATGTTGGTGCTCTTGTTGGGCGCAGGTAAAGGACTACAAAATGGCGTATTTCAAGATTTTGGCAACCAAGCCATCCGTTCGCTTTGGATGTGGAATGGCAAAACTTCGCTGCCCTACAAAGGGATGATTCCCGGAAGGCAAATTTTCTTTACCCAAGAAGACGTAGCCGCTATCGAAAAAGAAGTGCCCGGCGTAAAACTTGTCGGCAAACGCAACCGCCTGACCGGGCAGTTTACGGTGAACTACAAAGAAAAAAATGCCTCTATGCAGGTATTTGGGGCTAATGTTGACTTCTTGTTCATCAATGGAGAGCAATTTTACAAAGGCCGGCCTTTCAATATGTACGACCTGAACGAAAAACGCAAGGTGGTCATCTTGGGCGAAAAAGCAAAAAAACTCTTGTTTAGCGACGATGAAGATGCCATTGGCAAATACATTCAGATAAAAGGGGTATATTTTCAGGTGGTGGGCTTGTTCAACCTGCCCAGCAACGATGGCCGACGAGAAGAACGCGCCTTGATTCCGTTTTCGACCTACCAAGCCATTTTCGATGTGAAAAACCGCATCGAGTTGGTAGGAATTACCTTAGATGAAACCGCCCAAGGCAAGGCTGTAGAAAGCCAACTCAGACAGGTTTTGGCGCAAAAGCATATTTTCGATCCCGAAGACCGGCAAGCCATCGGCATCAACAACAACGAAGAAGAATACCAACGCACGATGGGGCTGTTTACCGGCATCAATATGTTTGTGTGGGTGGTAGGCATTGGCACGCTCATCGCCGGTATTGTAGGAGTGAGCAACATTATGCTCATCATCGTCAAAGAACGAACCAAAGAAATAGGTGTGCGCAAGGCCATCGGGGCAACCCCTTGGTCGATTGTAAGCCTGATTTTACAAGAATCGATTCTTATCACCTCCATTTCGGGCTATATGGGTCTGTTGGCTGCCTTGGGCATTTTAGAGGGGATGCGTTTGTTGATAGAAGCCTCGGGGGGCAATGTGCCTTTTTTCAAGAATCCGGAGGTCGATTTGGGTGTCGCTTTAGCGGCCATCATTATTTTGGTGATTGCCGGAGCCTTGGCGGGATTAATGCCGGCCTTGCGTGCTGCGCGCATCAAACCCATTGAAGCTTTGCGTGCCGATTAACCAATAGGCTTTGGATAGCCCAATCATTTACACAAAAAACTATACAAGTATGTTTGATATTGACCGTTGGCAAGAAATATGGGGCACGATTCGCCGACACAAACTACGCACTGCCCTTACTGCTTTTGGTGTTTTCTGGGGTATTTTTATGCTCATTGTGCTGTTTGGCGCGGGCAAAGGCTTAGAAAATGGCGTAGTAAGCCAGTTCGACATCGCCAAAAACACCGTGTTCGTTTGGTCGCAGCGCACCAGCAAAGAATACGCCGGGCTAAAACCGGGGCGCTTTATCAAATTTACGAACGACGATGTGGCCGCTATCAAGGGCAACATCGATGAAATCAACGTGGTAGCGCCCCGCAATGTGCTTGAAGGAGGTTTTACCATTAGTTATGGCACCAAAAACGCCTCGTTTCAGGTGTATGGCGAATACCCCGACTACACCAAAGTACGCCCTATTCTCATCACCGAAGGCCGATTTGTAAACGATAAAGACATAGCCGACCAGCGCAAAGTAGCCATCATCGGCACCCGTGTACAAGAAGTATTGTTTGGCGATAAAAACCCAATGGGCGAATACATCAAAATCAAGGGTGTAAATTTCAAAGTAGTGGGTTTGTTCAAAAGCCGCTCGAAAGGCGAAGATGCCCGCGAAGACAGCGAAACCATTTTTTTGCCCAGTACCTCGATGCAATATTCGTTCAATATGGTGAATCGGGTGCACTTTTTTGCCCTTACGCCCAAAGATGGCATTCCGGCAGAAGTCATCGAAACCAAGGTGAAAAAATTACTAGCCCAACGCCACATGGTAGCGCCCGACGACATACGCGCCATTGGGTCGTTCAACATCGAAAAAGAATTTCAGATGATTCAGGGGCTTTTTGCCGGCATCAGAGGTTTTAGTTGGTTGGTAAGCGTGGGTACCATCTTGGCCGGAGTAATCGGCGTAGGCAACATTATGCTGATCGTGGTGAAAGAGCGCACCAAGGAAATAGGCATCCGCAAAGCCTTGGGGGCTACTCCTTGGTCGGTAGTTAGTTTGATCATTCAGGAAGCCATCGTAATTACTTCCTTTGCGGGATATATTGGCCTCTTGGCCGGTGTTGGCTTGGTAGAAGGAATCAATTATTTGCTC
This sequence comes from Microscillaceae bacterium, assembly GCA_003449595.1. Classification (GTDB taxonomy): domain Bacteria; phylum Bacteroidota; class Bacteroidia; order Cytophagales; family Microscillaceae; genus UBA8158. The sequence goes on from DMHB01000420.1 coordinate 4,481, forward strand.
AAAGTTTTTGATGCCGAAAGCAGCTTTTTTGCCAACCCTGAAATCAGCCTTTCGGTAGCCGTGAGCGCAACACTGATGCTGGTTGTTACAGGTACTTTGGCAGGGGTAATTCCGGCTATGAAAGCCGCGGCAGTCAATCCGGTAGAAGCTTTGCGCGATGAATAAACACAGAAACCTTACAAATTAGCACTATACATTTTTATAATTTTTTTACGCTTAAAACTATGATCCGACGAATTTCTATGGCGGTAGCCATCCTTATTTTCGTAGCGCTTTCCGTGTGGCTGGGGATGTATTTTTACAACAAGAACAAGAAAAACCCCATTGTTTATAAAGTCGAAAAGCCTTTTGTGGCCGACATCACCAAAAAAACAGTGGCTACTGGTTCTATTGTGCCTCGGCGCGAAGTACTCATCAAACCACAGGTTTCGGGTGTTATCGAGTCGATATTTGTAGAACCCGGACAGCCCGTGCGCGCCGGACAGCTCATTGCCCAAGTAAAGTTGGTGCCCAATTTAAATGGTTTGAACAATGACCAAATCGGTATTAATTCTGCCCAAAACAATGTAGAAACAGCCAAAATCAACTTCCGCAACGCCGAAATTGAATTGGAACGTCAGCAAAAGTTATACGACCAAAACGTGATTTCGCAGGTAGAATACAACCGCTTTTTGCTCGATTTCAATGTCCGTAAAGAAGCCTTGCAGGCCGCAGAAAATAATTTGGGCTTGGTGCGTTTAGGTGCCGCCCAACGCTCGGGAGCTGTAAGCAATGCCATTTATTCGACCGTTGACGGCATTATCCTCGATGTGCCTGTCAAGGTAGGGAGTTCGGTCGTAGAGCGCAGCAATTTCAACGAAGGAACTACGGTTGCCTCCATCGCCGATATGCAAAGCCTGATTTTTGAAGGAAAAATCGATGAGTCGGAAGTTACCAAACTCAAGGAAGGGATGGAACTGAAGTTGAACATCGGCGCACTGCCCAACAAAACCTACAAGGCTATTTTAGAATACATCGCCCCCAAAGGCGTAGTGGAAGAAGGCGCTATCAAGTTTCAAATTCGAGCCCAAATTGTATTAGAGCCCAACGACAACTTGCGGGCTGGCTATAGCGCCAATGCCGACATTGTGCTCGAAGAGGTAAAACAAGTACTGGCCATCAAAGAAAGTGCCCTGCAATTTGGCAAAAAAGACAGTGTTTATGTGGAGATAGAAACCCAACCGCAAATATTTGTCAAGAAAATTGTCAAACCGGGCGTTTCCGACGGCATCAATGTCCAAGTGTTGGAAGGCATTACCGCCAACGACAAAATCAAGATGCCCATCGTAGAAAAAGAGAAAAAGAAAACCCCTTAATCCAAGCTGTGCTATGGCCTCATCCTGCGAAAGGGTGGGGCTTTTTTGGTTTATAGGCCCAAGTTACTTCTTGAACCAGTGCGTAACGATGATGTTGCTTTCCCCCACTGCCGCAGGTCTTCCGGCTTGTGGCTCATCAAAAATAAAAAAATCTCTACAACCTTGCAGTAGATAAG
>DMHB01000183.1 GCA_003449595.1 Microscillaceae bacterium
CAAAATAATAAAGCTTTAAGCAGTTGAAATCTTAAAACAAGAAACAAGTAAGGTACAAAAACCAGATCTGTCCAGTAATTTTTTTCTAAAATACTACAAAAATCTGACTTTAAAATACCAAGCCTTCTTGCGCAAAGCTAAAATATCCTTGGTTGGCAAAAATAAGATGATCAAGTACCGATATTTCAAGTATTTTGCCTGCTTCTTTTATCCTCCGGGTGAGATCAATATCAGCCTGACTGGGTTTCAAATTGCCTGAAGGATGATTGTGAACCAATATGATTCCTGAAACTCGCTGATGATAAGTGATGGCTTTGTAAAAAATATCTTTGGCATCAACTACCGTACCCGAAACACCCCCCGAACTAATACGGTCAATTTTAAGTACACGGTTTGCCCGATTCAGTAAAATAATCCAAAACTCTTCGTTAGGCAGATCCATTAGCTCTTGCTTCATCAAAACATATACATCTTCGGCACTCTTGATGGCAAACTTTTCTTCGGCTTTTTGTGCATCGCGTCTTCTACTCAATTCGAGCGCAGCCACAATGGTAATGGCACGGGCTTCGCCTATGCCCTTGAACTTGCGCAAATCTGCTACCCCTTTGCGTGCCAGCTCGTGTAAGTCATTGTTGACATTACTTAACAACAATTTGGCCACATCGACGGCTGTCATTGATTTAGTGCCCGACCCCAGCAAAATAGCAATTAATTCGGCATCGCTAACCGCCTTGGCACCTAACCTGAGTAGCTTTTCGCGAGGGCGATCATCTTCGGCCCAATCGGTTATACGTAAAGATTTAGGTAACTCGTTTTCCTCCATTTTGAATACAAAGTTAATGCAAAAAGGTTGCCTGATATTAGCTATCAAGCAACCCAAAACTATCATCAAGTGTATATCCTTGCATCAGGACTGACCCTATTGGCAAAGAACAACAAAAAAGGGAGATAACTCCGATGTTGTTATTTAAACTATGCTAAATGATTTACAAATTTGGTCAATTTTGACTTCTTGTTAGAAGCATTATTCTTGTGAATAATGTTCTTGCGTGCCAAGCGGTCTAACATTGCAGAAACTTTCTTCAATAACTCTTGGGCTACGCTTTTATCTTTGGTACTTTTCAACTTCTTGATAAAAGTACGTGCCGTTTTCAACTGGTAGCGATTGAGCAATCGCTTTTTTTCGTTTGAACGAATTCGCTTGAGCGCCGATTTATGATTTGCCATTGTTTAACTAAATCTTAAAAATATCAATGATTTAATGCTTTTTCAATTAAAGATTGCAAAGTTAGTTCTTTCTTTTTGAAATTAAAAACTAAAATAATTGAATTTGGCCGTTGTTAGGTTTGGAAGGCTTGACTGGGGGCAACTCGTCGTGCAGTTGGGGCAATGGTAACTGCATTTTTAAAGCTTGGTTAAGCTTTTCAATAAAATAAATGGCTAAATCGGGCGCTAATACGTTGTCGGGTTCGTGTGCAAAAAAATATACTGCTTGCAATCCCTCAGTAGCCCATTGGTTGATTCGTTCTACCCAAGCATCTACGCGGCTATAATCGCTAGGGTGTAGGCTATTGCCCACAAATCGAATGACACAAACCGGCGTAGTGAGCCTGCTATGAAGCACGTCGCGCCTGCCGGCAACATCGGTAATGACTGTGCCGACGTGGTAATTTTCGAGCATTTGGGCTACTTTTTCAAGTTGATCATCTTTGAACCACAAAGGGTGTCTAAACTCTATTGCCAAGGGTATGGGGCAATGGGTAGCTAAGAAATCTAAGAAGTTTTGTAATTTGTCGAGGTGTATCGGCTCGGAATAAGGCGGAAGTTGTAAAAAACTAACTCCTAAATGCTGCTCAAAAGCCAAGATACTTTCACAAAATAAAAGAGTAAGCTGTTGAAAATCTCCTTGCAATAATTTATGATGGAACATTTCTTGTAAAAATTTAGGACAAAACTCAACCCCCGCCGCCGCTGCACTTGTCCACCGCCGAACGGTTTGCAAGTCGGGAATGCGGTAATGCGTAACGTTCAGCTCAATGGTGTTGAATTGGTGTGTGTAATGCTTCAAAAAATCTTTTTCTTTGGCCCGAGGAGGGTATAGACTACCCACCCAAGCCGGATTGGCCCAGACCGGACAACCCACAAAAACTGCCATGGGCTTGTCTGCCGAGAAGCGCTGTAGCATTTGCTGGGTGGCCTCTGTAATTGGCGGCATTGAAAAATCGACCCCGGTAAGATTGTCTAATTTGCCAAAATCCATAGTTTCAATTTGTAACGGCCTGAGAAAAGGCTAACAATCGCAAGTAAAGTCTAAAAAGTCGGGATAACCCGGCGCAACATATTCATCGATCACGATGATTCGGTCTAACCGAATTATTTCGCCGGTAGCCAATTTCATAAATTCTTCTTGGCCTTGGGTATATACGTCTTTGATGACTGCATTGACCTTTGTAAATTCCCGCAAGGGGGTGTAATAAAAGATTTTACAGTAGGCTTGCCGTGTGGCTCTATCTAACAAAATATCGTGAAAACCACAATCAATAGGGCAATAGGAGGTCGATTTGTCGGCTATCATATAAAAATGAGGTTTGAAAAGACAAACAAAAAATAATTGTTTTCAGTTTGGTATGCTTAAATTCTATACATAATGCTCTGATTATCAGAATTTTATACAGAAGTTTAAGAAATATTTAGAGGCTTAGTCCTTACAAATCCTTACCTTTGCAGTTGTTTTTTGGTGCAATACTAAGTTTTTACTGACCCTCTATGAAAAGAGTACTTGTTTTTTTGGCAATTGTTTGGGCAGGGCTTTGCGCTTGCGAAAGCACCTCAAGCAGTGCAGACTATACTTCGACTAATACCACTCAGGATGCCAAAAAGAAACAACCTGTTGAGAAAATAACCACTTTGAACGAACAAAATTTCAGGGCTGTTTTGGCTCAATACGACAAAGACAATCCCGAAACACTCGTCTTGCTCACAACCAACTTGGGCGATATAAAAATCAAACTTTACAGCCAAACACCGCTGCATCGTGCTAATTTTCTGCGCTTGGTCAAGGCTAAGTTTTATGATGAAACTGTATTTTACAGGGTCATAAAAGACTTCGCCATTCAGGCGGGCAATTCGGATCGTCCTAAACTCAAAACGCTGAAGAAAAAATTAGGCTCCGGCTACCGAGTCCCTGCCGAGTTGAATCCAACGCAATTGTATCACAAAAAAGGGGCGTTGGCAATGGCACGCGAGTATGACAACAACCCCGAAAAGGCTTCTGTGCCTTATGATTTTTACATAGTGAAAGGCAAGGTTTTTTCACAGGCGGAGCTAAGCCAAGTAGCGCAACAAAGCAAGATTAGTTTCAGCGCTGAACAAACAAAAATATATACTACACTGGGTGGCACACCCCATTTGGACGGTATGCACACCGTTTTTGGGGAGGCTGTAGAAGGCTTAGAGATAATCGATAAAATTAGCCAACAGCCTACTGACAAATCAGACTGGCCGATGGAAGAAGTAACTATTAAAATGACTGTGTTAGAATAAATGTGTGTGTGTTTAATAAATTACCTATGATGTTAGTCCACAGGTTTTGTTTTTTGGTGTTTGTTGGCTTGTTTGTCGGGGGGCTTGTGTGGAGCTGCCGGCCTCGCTCAGTTGACAAAAATATTCCTCAAGCTTTTGAAAAATATAAGGCCCAAACCCCCGACGGCGAGCAGGCTTGGCTCAATGAATATTATGGTTTTGGCTACCGCCTGCCTGCTGAGTTTAAGGTCGTAATCGATGAAAATAAGCAAGGAGGTTATAACGCTAAATCCAAAAAAGATGAGTTCATCTTGGCAAGTTTTGGATTTGCGCCTTTTGCCATCGAAGATTTGTCAAAAGCGGCCAAAAACTTATGGAATGAAATGAATCCGGAAGGAATCCGGCCTCTGAAAGAAGGAAAATTAGCGATGAATGGCTATGAAAATTTTGTAGTACAGGGCATTAAAGAAGACAATAGCCTTTACCAATGGTTGGTCATGTGTAGAGAAAAAGCCACCGACAAAAGTTTTGTCATCATCATACAGCTACCCAACAATACAGAGGGTCAAGCATTAGGGCAAAAAATCCTTTGTTCGGTAACTAAATTATAGGGGCAGTTTGGTAATTTTACCCTTTTAAGATTCCTCGCGCAATACAAATTGAATTTCTTGATCAGGTACAATGGTTTGTCCTACCAACAAAGTATCG
>DMHB01000109.1 GCA_003449595.1 Microscillaceae bacterium
ACCCTTTCGGTTGAAATAAAATGATTTTAACTGGTTAACAGATTATATATTTAATGTTATGTTAATAACTAACAAAAGGCATTGTCTTTACAAAAGATGGACTTTCTATTTCTTGCAGGATAAAATGCGCCAAATCGGCACGGCTTAGTTGTGTGCCCGAGTCAACACCTACCCATCCAACGCGGTAATTTCCTTTTTGGTGGCCTAAAGTAAGGCGTGGGCCGCGCACAATTACCCAATCCAACGGACTATCTTTCAGCACTTCGGCGTGGGCTTCGGCGTCGCGCAACACTTGGGGCACAAATATTTGCATCATCGTGCGAATAAATTTGTCGATAAGCTTGGGCTGGTCTTTTTCGGGATAACGCAAGCCACCACCCGACAAAGAAATCAGGCGCTTGATACCGTGTTGTTGCATAGCCGCAACACTGTTTTTAGTGCCTTCGGTTTGTACCCAAGCAGGCGATCCTTTGACGTGGCCAAACAAACTAACAACCACCTCGGCACCAGCCACCACCTCGGCTACTTTGGCTGCATCGAGCACATCGCCTTGTATGACTTGTAGTTGCGCTGACTGTTGCGGAATACTGGCCGGATTGCGTGCCAAGGCTTTGAGGGTGTAGCCCTGCGCCAAAGCTTGTGTGAGAAACGCTTGGCCGCTTTTGCCTGAGCCGCCAAAAAGAGCTATTTTTTTCATACTTGATAAAATTGGATAAAGTTTTTATGATTTGAACAAAATTAGATAGCTTTATCTTACAATACTAAACCAACAGTACTAACCTTTTTGTAAGTATGGAATCACCAGTTCAAATTGAAGTAACGGCACGCTGTCCTATCCGCACGACCCTGGAGCTGATAGGTGGAAAATGGAAACTGCTCATTATCTACCAATTGGCACAACAGCCACTCCGATTTTCGGCACTCAAAAAACTCATCCCCAACATCAGCGAAAAAATGCTCATCCAAGAATTGAAAGTGCTGATCGACAGTCAGTTGGTAGAACGTGTCAACTTTGGCGAAGTGCCTCCAAAGGTAGAGTACAACCTTAGCGAAATAGGCAGGTTTACTTTGCCACTGATTGCAGAAATGCAAAAATTTGCTCAACATTACACCTCAAAAATTGACCCTCATTCTTCTACAAACCCTTATGAATGACCATAAACCTCCTCGTTGGCTCGCTTGGCTGAAGCGCTTGGGTGTAGCCGGATTTTTATTTTTCCTAATCAAGGGACTTGTTTGGCTTGCCGTATTTTTTGGCCTTTTCAAGCTTTTTGGTTAACCTAACTTTTACTTTTTTTAATTGAATTACTGATGAAAAAAGAATTTTCCCTTCTCTTGGCGCTCGTCTTGCTTGGCTTAGGCGGATGCCGCTCGTTCGATCCTGCCCTGCTTCAGCCCGACAAAACAGCCCTATCTGTCAAAATGCCGGCAATGGACACCAGAGTAGAAAACTATGGCTTGCAGTTATTTATTTATGCGCAAGATGTAGGTGCCATTTTTGAGCGTGAGGTGCGCCAAAACCTTACCGACCCTTATACTGAGAAAAAAGGCAGTATTGTACTCAAACTCAATATTACCGAAAATCGCGCACAAATGGGTTATGCTTTTTTCTCGGGTTTTTTCATCTTCATACCCAACCTTTTCGGGATGCCTATGTTTGGCATTATTACCTCGCTCGAAGTACAACTCGATGTATTAGATGCCAACAAGCAGTTAATCGGCTCATACACTGGCACTGGCAAACGACGCACCGCCAAAGGTATTTTTTCTAAAGGGCCTAAGTACCGCGACTTTGTGCGGGTAAACTTTATTTATGCTTTCAGAGATGCGCTGAATATGGCCCGAGAAGCATTGGCGCAAGACATCCCCCGCTTGAATGAGCGGTTGAATAAATAATATATAAAATATTATGTTAATTTAAAAACAGTACATTGTTGCTGAAACCTACCCATTCAACCAGTTGATTGCCACCCAAAACTATGAAAAGTACAGTGCTAATTATCGATGATGAAACAAAGCTGAGAAGTCTGTTAGCGCGCATCATCAATTTAGAAGACAACTTAGAAGCCATAGAAGCAGCAGATGCGCAAGCGGGATTAAAATTGCTTGAAACAAAAGAAATCGAACTGGTGATTTGTGACGTAAAACTGCCTGATAAAAATGGTGTAGCACTCACCGAAATCATTAAAAAAAAGCACCCTTCTGTAGAAATTATTTTACTGACAGCTTATGGAAATATTCCGGATGGGGTGCAAGCCATCAAAAATGGTGCATTCGACTATCTTACGAAAGGAGATGATCACAACAAAATATTACCAACCATCTATCGAGCCTTGGAAAAAGTAGCACTCACCAAAAGGGTTTACAACTTAGAACAACAGGTAGGCAGAAAGTTCGGTTTTGAGCAAATATTAGGCAATTCTCCCAAAATGTTAGCGGCTGTTGAACTTGCTAAAAAAGTAGCCCCTACAGACACCACTGTATTACTATTAGGAGAAACTGGTACTGGCAAAGAAGTATTTGCCCAAGCAATTCACCAAGAAAGTAGTCGAAAACAAAAACCCATTGTCGCACTTAACTGTGCCGCTTTTTCAAAAGATTTACTCGAAAGCGAATTATTTGGCCACCGCAGTGGGGCATTTACAGGTGCTTTGAAAGATAAGAAGGGACTTGTCCAAGAAGCGCACCAAGGCACTCTATTTTTGGATGAGTTGGGCGAAATGCCTTTAGATCTTCAAGCAAAAATTTTGCGCTTCTTAGAAACAGGTGAGTTTTACATAATTGGTGATACCAAACCTTCAAAGGTGAATGTAAGGCTGGTAGCTGCTACCAACAAGGATTTGAAGCAACTCATTGAGCAACAACAGTTTAGATCAGACTTATTTTACAGACTTTCTGTTTTTCAGATTACACTTCCACCCCTACGCGAACGAGTCAAAGATATCAAGCCCTTAGCTGAGCATTTCCTGCAAGCGGCAACTTTAAAGATTAAAAAAAAAATACACTGTATCGAACCTGACTATCTTAAGGCATTACAAAATTATAACTTTGCAGGTAATCTTCGTGAGTTGAAAAATATCATCGAAAGAAGTGTAATCCTTTCTACCCGAGATACCCTGCACCCCGAAACCCTCCCAATCGATCTAATACAAGCCTCTTTAGCAAGCGCTTCGCGTCAAGCCAATGATGCAGAAGATTTTACGCTTTCGTCTTTGGAAAAAAAACACATCTTGCAAACCTTGCAACGAACCCAAGGCAACAAAACTGAAACAGCTCGCCTACTGGGAATTGCCCCGAGCACCCTTTACAGGAAAATGGCAGACTATGGGCTAATGTAAAGTATGCTAAAATGCAACACCAGTATTGCATTTTGCAACACTTGATTGCTTCTCTTATTTAGAAAAACCAAGACTAAACTCGCACTAAGCACTTGATTTTCAAATATTTATAACAACAATATTTGCATCATCAGGTGGTTTGGTATCCTTTTGGGTCATCTATCTGACAATGAATAACACAAACCTGTCAGAAATATGATACTCACCATTTCGCTTGTCGCTACGACCCTGCTTTGCTTTCTACTTTTTTTTAAAATGATTGACTACTTCGAAAACATTTAGATGTATGTGGATACTTTTTACTACCTCAATAATAGTATTTTGCTTTATGCTATATGTGCTGCTAAAGCCTGAAAAATTTTAAACCTTAATTTCTTAATTCAATGTTACGCTTTCTATTCTTTTTGTTACTTATATTTTCACTGGCTTGTTATTTTCCTCATTCATCTGCCAATGCCCAAGTTATCAACCCTGGCATGATGGATACAACCGATATCGACATCAAGGGCAAACTCAGCATCAACGGATATGTGGATGCCTATTATGCTTACGACCTTAGCAACCCAAGAAATAATGAACGCCCTTACTTTGTATCGATGGCCCGGCATAATGAGTTTACTGTCAACTTAGCTTATTTAGATATTCGATATTCGGCCTCAAGGGTTCGCGCCAGATTTGTACCGGGCTTTGGTACTTATATCAATGCCAATTATGTTACAGAACCGGGTGCACTAAAAAACATAATTGAAGGCTATGCTGGATTTAGGCCCTTTGCCAACAAGCAAATCTGGATTGATATGGGGGTTTTTGGCTCGCCTTATACCAATGAGTCTGCCATCTCCAAAGATCACCTGGTTTACACCCGTTCGTTTGCACCAGAATATGTCCCCTACTATTTATCAGGTATTAAAGTGAGTATTCCGATCAATGCAAAGTGGGCCGCTTACCTGTATGTACTGAACGGATGGCAACTCATCCAAGATAACAACGCCGACAAGTCTATTGGCACCCAAGTTGAATTTCGCCCGGGAAATCGCTGGCTGATCAACTGGAATACCTATGTAGGCAACGAGCAAAGTGCTGCACGTCCTACATTTAGGAATAGATACTTTTCGGATTTGTTTGTGATATATAACCCCGCGGGTAGATTCTCGGCAACAGCTTGTGCTTATCTGGGTATTCAAGAGAATGTAGATACGCTCACCAATAACGTCCAAAATCGCACCTGGTGGACAGCCAACCTGATGGGACGGTATAAACTGAGCGATCAGCATTCAGTTTCGGGCAGGGTCGAATACTTCGAAGACCTTGAAGGGGTTCAGATTGCACCTATAACCACTACACAAACAGGCTTTACCGGTTTCAATAGTTCGAGTGCATCGCTTTGCTATAATTATGCTGCTAACAACAATATGCTTTTCAGGGTTGAAGCCCGTCATTTCTTCTCACCCAGAAATATGTATCTGGATGAACGACTTAACCCAGCCAATAGCAGCACTATGCTCATTACCAACATTACGGTTTGGTTTTAAATCATCAAAACCTCCAACAGACAACACTTTTTATTTAAGAATATGCTTACAGATTTTTTTGGTATTTGTATTATTTATCTTGTTACATTGCTTTTGGCTTTTCCATTAGGCAAATATATTGCAAGTGTGTATGCTTTTCGCTCCTCTTGGCACGACCGTATATTCCAGCCTTTAGAGAGTTTTATTTATAGTTTGAGTGGCATTGATCCCAAAGCAGAAATGACTTGGAAACAACACCTCAAAGCTTTGCTGTGGCTAAATTTAGTATGGTTTTTTTGGTCTTTATTGATACTTACAAACCAGGGCTGGTTGCCGCTAAATCCTGATAAAAACCCAAGTATGTCGCCCGACTTAGCTTTCAATACGGCTATTTCATTTCTGGTAAACTGTAATTTACAACATTACTCAGGCGAAACAGGGATGAGCTATTTAGGTCAAATAGCCTGTCTTATGTTTCTACAATTTGTAACCGCAGGAACTGGTATGGCTGCCTGTGCGGCGGTTTTCAATGCAATGCGCGAACAAACCAGTACTACACTTGGCAACTTTTATGTGTATTTTCTCAGGTCGTGCACACGTATTTTACTTCCCATATCGTTTGTTGCAGCCCTTGGGTTAGCTATGGAAGGCGTACCGATGCACTTTGAAGGGAAAGCCACCCAAATCAATCTTTCAGGCGATACCATCCAAGTAAGCCGGGGGCCTGCGGCAGCAATGGTAGCCATCAAACAAGCTGGCACCAATGGTGGGGGTTACTTTGGTGTCAATTCGGCACATCCTCTCGAAAATCCGACTTATTTAACCAATCTAATTGAGAACGTTCTAATTCTACTAATTCCTATTGCCTTGGTTTTTGCATTGGGGTATTATCTGAACCGGAAACGCTTGGCTTGGATGGTTTT
>DMHB01000117.1 GCA_003449595.1 Microscillaceae bacterium
ATGGCCATGCGTTTCTCTATGCTCATTATCAGGTTTTTAGTGGCAGTGGTTTTGCTTCAAAATATATTGGCTTGCCAAAAAACAGCAGAAAAAAAAGTAGAAGATGAAGCAATTCTTTCCACACTTTCAACCAATATTGACCCCAAAAAGCCCAAAAATTATAAAAAGATAGTCTCTATTGGTATTCCCATCACCGAAATCATCTTTGCTTTGGAGGAAGGAAAAAGAGTAGTGGCTTTCGACATCAACCTTCCTACCGATACCACCTTGAAATTACCCAAAGTGGGCTATGGTAAAACACTCAAATCTGATTTTATTTTGGAACATAGTCCGGAGGCGGTTTTTTCGGATGTAAAACGAAGCCCCCAAGAAGTGGTGGACGAGGTCAAACAACAAAAAATTGATTATTTCCTGTTTAGTGTTGTAGAAGATGTGCCTTCTATCAAAAAACTTATCGAACTGATTGCCACCCGTTTGGATGTGATTCCAAAGGGCAAAGCTTTGGCTGCTAAAATGGACGAAGATTTGGATAAGCTCAACCAGTTCAACCGTGCGCACAAAGACAGTTTAAAGGTGCTTTACATACACGCTCGCAACAAACAATCTATTTTATTTAGTGGAAAATATACCCCCGCCGACGGCATCATCAAACTAACGGCCTCTAAAAACGCCGGTGATTTATATGATGATATGAACCGCATTACTTCGGAAGCGATGCAAGAAATGAACCCCGATGTATTGCTGATGAGCGCCAAAACCATCGAAAGCATCGGAACACCTGATGCACAAGGCACCTTGCAACCTTTGTTCGAATCGAAAGCTTATCAAGCAGGCCGCATCATTGTGGTAAATGATGATGAAGTCAACTATTTTGGGATTCGTGCCCCCAAGATTGCCTACGACTTGGCTACCAAATTATACCCCAAACGTTAGGCCGATCGGTTGAGCCAAGCTACTTTCAGGTGTTTGGCTTCTTCCTGTGTTATCGGGTTCTGTTGCAAACTAACTTTTTGTAAATGTGGCAATTTACTCAACTCGGCTACTTGGCTGATTTGGTTGTGTTCCACACTTAGCTCGTGAAGCGAAGTTAGGTTTTGTAACGGCTGAATATTGGTAATCAAGTTATGATCCAAGTTCAGGTATTTCATTTGTTTCAACTCACCCAAAATAACCAACTCGCTCAGGCGATTATGACTCAGGTTAAGCTTTTCGAGGTTTTTCAGTTTTCTTAAAGGATTAAGATAATTCACTTGGTTGTAGCTCAAATCCAATTCGCGGAGATGAATCAAATCTTGCAAGATGGCTATATCGCTGATTTGTCTATGGCTGAGGTCAAGCCTATCTTCGTAAAGTAAGTTGTGCAAGGCTTCACCCTTAAGAGCAATTGTATTCAAATACAAGACTTCTAAAGCCGGAAGCGTTCTGAGTGCTTGGATGTCGGCAGTGGTAGCTTTATGTAAAATGACCTGTCTTACTTCAATCAGGCTTTTGGCTTTCAAATCTTTGAATTGCTTCAAAGGGCTTTGTTCATCCGATTTATAATACCCTTGCATCGTTTTGATACGCTCAAAACTCATATCGTTGAGAAACTGCTCTAACAATTCAAAACCATCAAAGTCGAAATCCTTGGCAAAATTTCCATTTTCTATGATTTCGAGCGCCAAGAAATATTCCAAAATAGATTTATGCGCAAATTTGAATTGATTCCGCACATTCTGTGTCAATAAAGACCTGCTTTTTAGTTCCAGTCCACTCACTTGAATTTGGTAGGCTTTGGCCAATGCCAAAATTTGCTCTTCTTCGATGAAAAGTCCTCTGCGTTCGCTTTTCTTGAAGTAAATATTGACTGCCACGGCTTTGGCAAATTTGTATAAATCTTGCGCCGAAAACGCATTTTGTTTTCCTTGCCGTTTGGCTTCACGCTCTACCCATTTCTTTATCAAGGTGTCGTAAATTTGATACGTATATTGATAGTCAGAACGGTTTTGAATCAAATCATCGATGTAACTCAAAATCATCGGACGCACCATCAAAGTAGGCGACTTTTGTACGATTTGTTCGGCGCGGTGGCGTTTTGCAAAATCAAAAAAAGAGTAATTTTTGGCCAAGTATTTTTGTATGTCTCGCCCATCGAACGGCGAAACATATAATTTATGTACTTCGTAAGTTTGACTTTTATATCTGAACTTGAGCAAGCCCGCCTCGTCAGATTCTTCTTCTTCGGGAGGGAAAAACTGAGTCCTGCAAGTAATCAGTACATGTGCAAAATCTTTGACCAACTGCAATAAATGCGCAAACCGTTTGCGGTAATTTTTTAGTGCTTCGCTGTCTTCATCGAAAGCATCGAGCAATAAAATGGTTCTCTTGCGTTCTTTCTCGCTGATTTTACTCAGTTCTTTTTCTAATTGGATTACACCCAAGGGTAAAATTTTAACCCGGTTTGGTAGCTGGGTTTCGGTAAGCTGCAACTGATGGTCTTTGTGCTTTAGGGGCAACAAATCTTTCCATTGAAATTTAGGATTGGTAACTTCTTCAATTTTCTGCAAACACTGTGCATACAGATTTATCAAAAAGGTGGTTTTTCCCATACCGGCATCTCCCAAAGCCAAATAAATATTTTCGCCAAAAGAAAATTGCGAAAAAAACCTTTCAATAAAAAAAGGAATAATAGGCTGCTTCGTAACAAAAGCATATTGATGCGAGGTGTCCTCTTCGAGACTGGGCATAATATTTTGGCACTGGGTAGGCACAAAAAAACGAATCGACTTTTCGATTTCGGCCACCGGATAGTAGTTGGTTAGTTCATCGCGCAACAGGTAAGACAATTTCATAGCGTTACAAAAGCTTGATATTGAATAAATTAATTTCAAAATTTATTTTTTGCAAAAAGTAAGCCTATTTTTTCTCAAACCAAAAATTGTTTGATATTTCTTTATAAAAGCAGTACTTCCAAACCGACCCCAACACTTAATAATTTGGAAATTTAACCAAAAAAAATTCTGTAAATTGCGGCATATTTTCAAACACATCCTTTACACATAAAATTTTATTTGGAAAATATCTTAGGAAAAAAAATATGAAAATTGATTTACTCCATTCCGAAAAATTTGAGAATCGCCACAACGGTTCCGTAAACAACGATATTCAAGCTATGTTGACCCGCGTGGGGGCTGCTTCAATGCAAGAATTGATAAATAAAACAATCCCCCCTTCCATCCGATTAAAAAAACCGTTGGCACTTCCTGACGCAAAAACTGAACTTGAATTCCTAAGTGCCTTCAAAGCCTTGGCCTCCAAAAACAAAGTTTTTAAATCTTATATCGGAACCGGTTATCACGATTGCATTACCCCTAATGTAATACTCCGAAATATCTTAGAAAACCCTGCTTGGTACACCGCCTATACTCCTTACCAAGCCGAAATTGCACAAGGACGACTTGAAGCACTCATCAATTTTCAAACCTTGGTGATTGATTTGACAGGCTTAGAAATTGCGAATGCCTCCCTGTTGGACGAAGGAACCGCTGCTGCTGAAGCGATGACTATGTTCTACCAATTGCGCAAGCCCGCCAAAAAAGATGCTCATATATTTTTTGTATCAGAGTTGTGCCACCCGCAAACCATCGATGTGTTGAAAACAAGGGCAGTTCCATTAGGAATTGAATTACTTATTGGCGACCACGAGCAAGTAGATTTGACAAACCCGCATATTTACGGTTTGCTGCTGCAATACCCTGCTACCAATGGCGAGGTTTTCGATTATACCTCTATGTTGGCCACTGCGCAAGAGTTAGGCATTTATAGCATAGTAGCTGCCGACTTGTTGAGCCTAACATTGCTCAAAGCTCCCGGCGAAATGGGTGCCGATGCGGTGGTAGGTTCTGCACAAAGATTCGGTGTGCCGATGGGCTATGGTGGCCCGCACGCTGCTTTTTTTGCTACCAAAGACGAGTTCAAACGACACATTCCCGGACGCATCATCGGTGCTTCGGTCGATGCCGAAGGCAATAAAGCTTATCGAATGGCTTTACAAACGCGCGAACAGCACATCCGCCGCGAGAAAGCCACCTCCAATATTTGTACTGCCCAAGTGCTACTTTCGGTGATGGCTAGTATGTATGCAGTTTATCACGGCCCAGAAGGTTTGCGCAAAATTGCAAGCCGCATTTATGGGTTAACCAACTTGCTTTCCAAAGCCCTGCAAAACTTAGGCTTAGTAGTTGTGAACAAAAACCACTTTGATACCCTAAATATTTATGTGGTGGAAGCTAACCGGAAAAATAGTATCCGCCAACTTGCTGAAAGCAAAGGCATTAATCTACGTTATTTTGAGGGTAACTATGTAGGTATTAGCTTAGACGAAGTAAAAACCATCGAAGATGTAAAAGAGTTGGTGGCTGTTTTCAAAGAAGCCATTAACGCCAATGCGCCAATAGATTTTGAACAATTGGCCGCTCAAGTAAACTTCGAAATACCTGCTTCATTGATCCGCCAGAGCGATTATTTGACACACCCTGTGTTCAACCAGTATCATTCAGAACACGCGATGTTGCGTTATATGAAATCGTTGGAAAACAAAGACTTATCACTGGTTCATTCAATGATTCCTCTGGGTTCTTGCACTATGAAGCTTAACGCAACTGCCGAAATGATTCCGGTTACTTGGCGTGAGTTTGGCGGCATACATCCATTTGCACCTGTTGAACAAGCGCAAGGGTATGCCCAACTTTTTGACGAACTAAGCCAATGGCTCTGTGAAATTACGGGCTTTGCAGGGATGTCACTACAGCCCAACTCAGGCGCTCAAGGCGAATATGCCGGATTGATGACCATTAGGGCCTATCACCTGAGCCGAGGCGATAAACATCGAAACGTGGCTCTGATCCCTTCATCAGCACACGGTACCAATCCGGCAAGTGCTGTGATGGCAGGTATGCAGGTAGTCGTAGTAAAATGTGACGATATGGGAAACATCGACTTGGTGGATCTGCGTGCCAAAGCCGAACAACATAAAGACAATCTCTCGTGTTTGATGGTAACCTATCCTTCCACCCACGGGGTTTTTGAAGAGTCTATACAAGAAATTTGTGAATTGATTCATCAGTTTGGCGGCCAAGTGTATATGGATGGCGCTAATATGAATGCCCAAGTAGGCTTAACAAGCCCCGCGAATATTGGGGCGGATGTATGCCACCTTAACCTGCACAAAACATTCTGTATTCCTCATGGTGGTGGCGGCCCAGGTATGGGTCCTATCGGTGTAGCAGCACACTTAGTACCCTTCTTGCCCAACCACGCTGTTATTTCGGTGCGTGATAACAACCTGCCGGCGGTTTCTGCTGCTCCTTGGGGAAGCGCCAGCATCCTGACCATTTCGTATGCTTACATTGCGATGATGGGAGGCGATGGATTGACCCGAGCCACCGAACTGGCCATTTTGAATGCCAATTACATCAAGGCTCGCTTGGAAGGAGATTATAAAATCCTCTACACCGGTAAAAACGGCACTTGCGCACACGAATTCATCTTAGACTGTCGTGATTTTAAACATACAGCCGGTGTGGAAGTAGCCGATATTGCTAAACGTTTGATGGACTATGGTTTTCATGCACCAACAGTGTCTTTCCCCGTAGCCGGCACTTTGATGATCGAACCTACCGAAAGTGAGACCAAAGCAGAATTAGATCGTTTTTGCGATGCGATGTTGCAAATAAGAGCCGAAATCAGAGAAATAGAAGAAGGCAAGTACGCCAAAGAAAACAATGTGGTGGTTAATGCGCCCCACACAGCACAAATGGTTATTAGCGAGCAATGGAACAAGCCCTATAGCCGCGAACAAGCTGCCTATCCTTTGCCTTACTTGCGTCAAACTAAATTCTTCCCAACAGTAGCCAAAATTGATAATGCTTATGGCGACCGACATTTAGTTTGTAGCTGTTTACCTATCGAAGAGTATGCCCAGTCTGAAATAGCTGCCACTCAACAGGCCTAAATAAATTAGGTTGCCCTTGTTTATCATTAAAAGCCTTTCATTAATACATTGAAAGGCTTTTTTGCACTAAACGCAAAAAAAAACAAACTTTTTACCTCAAACGAAGTTTAATTTTTTGAAAAAAGCTATATTTGTGCAAATAGATTACG
>DMHB01000118.1 GCA_003449595.1 Microscillaceae bacterium
TGTATTTGTTTGGCGTAATTCATTCCGCTTAAAAGGAACGCACCGCCTATTCAAACAAAAGCTTACTTTTTCCTATTTGGGCAATGTGCTGCCCTCATTGAGTGATAATAACTTGCGTTGGAATGCAAGCGCCAGCCTTGATTTGCCTATTTCTAAAGTACTTTCGCTGCGTACTGCGGTAGAAAACTCATACGAAAGTGTGGTGGCCGACAATAGGCTCAACAATGACTTCCGTTGGACTTTGGGGTTTGTGCTACAAAGCCCCCGACGTTAACCGCTTCTATCAAGCATAAAGCTCGTGGGTCAAATCAACCCGCGGGCTTTCATTTCCAAATATTTATTCAAAGTATCAACTGTAAGTTGTTGGGGGGTAGTCAGTACACTATATATGCCATTTTGCATCAATGCCTTGATAATCAGGCGTTTTTCATAGGCAAATTTCTCTATGATGACCTGTTCAAACACTTGCTGTGTATCTTGTGGTTTGGGTTGGGTAAGCGCATTCAAAACGGTGTTTTCAAAGAATATAACCAGCAATACGTGCGCTTTGGCCAATAATTTCAAGTAAGGCAGTTGCCGCTCCATAGAGGCTAATGACTCGAAATTGGTGAATAAAACCAAAAGGCTTCGCTGGTTTATTTTCCGATGAATATAGGTAACCAAAGGCTCAAAATTGGTATCCTTAAATGCTGTTTTTTGGTTATATAAATGCTCTAAAATAGCGCCCATTTGCTTGCTGCTTCGTTGAGCCAACAACAAAGTCCCCAACTTATGGCTAAAGGTGGCCAAGCCTGCTCGGTCTTGTTTCAGCAGGGCAATGTTGCATAACACCAACGAAGCATTGATGGCATAGTCTAACAACGACATCCCATCAAAAGGCATTTTCATAGCCCTTCCTTTGTCGATGAGGCAATAAATTGCTTGCGATTTTTCGTCTAAGTATTCATTGACCATCAAAGTGCCACGGCGCGCCGTAGCTTTCCAGTTGATATTGCGCATATCATCGCCAGACACATAGGTTTTTATCTGCTCAAACTCGCGGGTGTGCCCCAAACGCCTAATTTTTTTGATACCGGTCTCGGTAAGCCTATGCGAAATAGCCAGTATTTCGTAGCGCCGCATTTGCAAAAAAGAAGGATAGACTTTGACCGTCTGTGGGTAGCCCAATTTGAAATGACGCTGAACTAAACCAAAAGGACTTGCTACAAAGCAACGGATGTGCCCAAAATGATACTCTCCTCGGCGCGTGGGCCTGAGCAGGTAGTAAATTTTCTTTGTAGCTCCGGCAAGCAGGCTATGCTGCAAGGAAAAATTTCTAATCTGAAATTGAAAAGGCAATTCATCTATTACTTCGAGCTTAACTTTGAAAGGATATTGGTTGATTATTTCAATATAAATCGGATTTTCATCTCCATTGGAAAGCTTCTCCGGTACCGACCGTACAGCCCCCAATCCTTCGGGCATTCTAAATAAGAGAAGCCCATCTAACAAGCAAAATCCTGTCAGCACCCCCACACATAACAGGGTGAACATCCACAACCAAGGAAAAAAAAACGATATAGCAAACCCGGCAGTCAAAACCACCCAAATAGCATAAAATCGTTGTGTAAATCGAAATTTAATCTGCATAAACCCACAAGCGCCTAAACCCCCAATGGTTACAAATGTAGCTATTCTACAAGATAACCGGGGATATAAATTCAACCTGCTGTTAAAAATATACCTATTTTTGCACTCAAATCGTTTCTCGATTCATTTCTAATGTACAAACACATATTTTTCGATTTAGACCATACTCTCTGGGATTTTGAGCGTGCCTCAGCCGAAACTTTGGTCGAGCTTTTCAGCCATTTCGATATTGAAAAACAGTACCCTACTGTTCAATTTGACCAATTTTTACAAGCTTATATTCCCATCAACTATGCTTTGTGGGATAAATACAGCGCCGGAAAAATTGACCAAAAGACACTTCGCCACGAGCGTTTTCGCCTTACTTTGGCTCAGTTGAACATCGGCGCAACCTCGTCATTTATTGATCAAATGGCTTCTTTTTATCTCGAAAATTGCCCGCTCAAACCTTATACCCGACCTTTTGCCCACGAATTGCTCCAGTATTTGACCCAAGAGGGCTATGCGCTACACATTCTTACCAACGGTTTCCCTGAGGTACAACACATCAAACTGGAAAGTGCGCGCCTGACCCATTTTTTTGACTACATCATCACCTCGGCAGAAGCCCAAGCCCAAAAACCCCACAAAGCCATTTTCGAGTATGCTTTGCGAAGAACCGGTGCCCAGGTAAAACAAAGTTTGATGATAGGCGATAGTTGGGAAGCCGACATTGTGGGCGCGCAAAATGTGCAAATGGATCACGTATTTTACAACCCCGAGCAAATCCCCCATAATCGCCCCGTGCATCAAGAAGTCGCTTGCCTAAGCCATCTGATTTCCTCGCTTTAACCTCCCAAAAGATGAAAACAACCGCAGATAAAATTTTTGCCGATTGGCTTAGTTTAGCCCAACAAGTTGCCCAATGGCAGCAACAAGGCGAACAAGTGGTGTTTACCAACGGCTGCTTCGATTTGTTGCACGTCGGCCATACCGATTATTTAGAAAAAGCGCGTGGCTTAGGTGGCAAATTGGTGGTGGGTGTGAATACCGACGACTCGATCCGCAGGCTAAAAGGCGAAACCCGGCCCGTAGTGCCTGCCTCGTCCCGGGTACGGGTAATGGCTGCTTTGGCTTTTGTTGATGCAGTGGTTTTGTTTGACGAAGACACGCCTCAACAACTCATTGAAACCATCAAACCAAATATTTTGGTGAAAGGCGACGATTATAAACTGGAAAATATTGTAGGTGCTGCTTTTGTGCTTGCCAATGGCGGAAAAGTGCTTACTTTGCCCTTGGTAGAAGGCTTTTCTACTTCAAATATTATCAACAAAATTCTCAAACAAGGTTATGTTTCTTAAAAAACACACTTTCAAAATCATTATTTTGGGTATAGGCTTGCTCTGCTTGACCTCACCCCTTTCTTCGCACGATTACTGGCTGAGCGCCGAAAACTTTTTCCTAAGCCTTGGTCAGCCCATTGAGTTACACTTGTTGGTAGGCGATGATTTGAGCGTAGAAGCTGAACGCCCATTTCAAAAAGATAAAACCAGTAGTTTTGCCTTATATACTGCTTCGGGCAAAAAAGACCTTTTGCAAGAAATTCCCGACCAAAATATGCCTTTGCTCTCCAATTATGTGCCTGACGGCGAAGGGTTGGCTTTGGTAGCAATGGAACGTAACTTTTCCTTCATCGAGCTGCCCGATAGTAATTTTACGGCTTATTTAGAACACGAGAACCTGCACGAAATAG
>DMHB01000113.1 GCA_003449595.1 Microscillaceae bacterium
CCAACGATTGCGGCAAATGGCAAGTGGTGGAAAGCTTCCAAGATTTCAAGGTGCAAATCGTAACCAGCTTTCCGGATTTAAAAGTGCAGATAGTCAGCAGCTTTCCGGGTATGAATTAGTCTTGCCCGAGCCAACGGATGGCCTCTTCTTGATCAAAAAAGTTGCGTGAAGTTAAGACTGTAGTGCCTTTCGATTGCTTGATGACGGTGTCCATCGCCACTTTGCTAAAAATATCGCGGGGATATACGATGGCCGTTTTACGCAAACCGGCTTCAATCAGGGCGGGTATATGCACTTCAAGTGCCCATTTTTGGTCTTCAGGCGAAATACCTTTGAACTGTGTTAAATCATATAAAATTTTGGCCGCTTTTTTCTCCGATACATACTGCACTTGTTTCATAGCCGCCTCTCGGTATTTATCGCTGGTGGTAAACGATTTCCAAGCGATGTATAAAAATTGGTGTGTAGATGCCCAAGCAATGGATTTGTACTTGGTTTCAAAAAGGATTTCAAAAATTATGTCCATATTCGCTGTATTGTATAAAGCTTGATTGATTCAGGATATAAACCTGCAAACAGTGCATTTGTTTGGCATAACTTAAAATCAACTTATTTACACCATACTATCGAGCTAAATTCCAAATAATATTCGTTTTTCAGCTTTTTTTCAAGTAAAAATATGCACGTAAAAACCCACCTCCAATACTGGTCATTATTGTTTTTGCTTCTGGGCAATTTTGGAAAATATCTGCCTGCAACCGCCCAAACCGCCCTTGCACCCATTGCCAAGTTCAACTCCTTTGAGGAAGCGCTGAAACAACCTGATAGCGTGCAGGTGTTGGTAATTCCTACTTCGGGCTACCAACAAATGCCCGTTGGCATTGGCAAATTCAAAAATCTGCAAGTATTAGTGTTTAGCAATAGCGACTTAGAAAAGATTGATACAGCCCTGTTTAGCCTTAAAAACTTGGCCATTTTAGACCTTAGTTATAACCGCTTGCGCGAAATTCCACAGAAAATAGAACGCCTCAAAAACCTGCAAGAACTTAACATAGAAGGGAATCGCCTGAGCAGCCTACCGGTTTATGTGGCTAAACTGCCCAGATTAACTACCATCAAATGTCGTTTTAACCGTATTGAAAGCCTCAGCCCTTTGTTTTTGGCCGAACTTTCAGAAGCCAAATATTTAGATTTTAGCCTTTGTTGGCTCAAGTCGTTCCAAGTATTGTTGGGCGCTTTGCCCAAAGTAGAATATTTGGCTTTAGAAGGCAATTTTATCCAAGAACTACCCCTCGAACTATCCACTTTGCCTAACCTCAAAGTGTTGCGCTTGCATAAAAACCTTTTGGCCACCTTGCCGGAAAACATAGGCGAACTGCGTACCTTAGAAGAACTGCATCTCTCGAAAAACAAACTAACTCGATTGCCTGCCAGCTTGGGCGATTTGGCCAACCTGCGTACCCTCGACCTGCGCGAAAACCAACTCAAACGCTTTCCGACAGAAATTTTAACAGCTAAAAACCTGAATGTACTGAGCCTTGCACACAATCCTTTGGGAAGTTTGCCCGACGACATCGCCGCTTTGCAAAACCTGACAATGCTCAATGTAGAAGATTGTCAACTAACCACACTGCCTGAAAGCATCGCTAAAATGCCGTTTTTATCACAACTTTATCTGAAAAACAATGCTTTCTCGGCAGAAGAAAAAGAACGCATTGCCAAACTATTACCTAAAACTAAAATTGAATTTTAATCTCTTCTCTATGTCAAGAAACGCTTACTATGGCAATTGGCTTGGGTTTATTTCCTCGGCCATTTTACTCACCTTGTTGACTTTCAGCATCCTGAAATGGTTAAATATGCCTACCGGCGCCTTTGTCGATTGGCTGATTGGCATCGGTATTTTTGCCTGGCTGGTCGTCATCGTAACCGAGCCTTGGAATATTCATTTTGAAGCTCGTGCTATTTTGTTGGAAGCCACCCGTGCCGAGCAAGCCCAAATAGACTTCGACAAAGGGCAACTGCCCTATGTACAAAAAACAGCCCAGTGGGCGCTGATAGCCGCGTTGTTGCTGCACGTAGTTTCGGCAGCAGGGCTTTACTATTTGGCCTACGCCCAAATCACGGCATTGGGCTACTATGGTGCTGGGGCGGCTTTGTTGCTGACCTTGCTACGCCCCTCGGTGCGCGCTTATGAATACATCGCCGAAAGGCTGGCCAACATCCGCCAAGCCATCAACTATCCGGCTGACCACGTAGCCACACTCCAAGCCGAAGTAGAACAGCTCAAATACTCGGTACAAGATTTACTCTATAAATTTGATGAAAATATAGAAGATACTTGGATCAACCAATTCAAAAACTACCAACTCAACGTCAAAGATCGCCTCAAGGCCATTGAAGGCTTGTATGACAGCCTCAACACCCAAAATGCGAAAGAACACCAACGCTTGGCCGACGATACCCGCAACGCTGTTTCGCAGCTGAGTGAAGACAGTAAGTTTCTGAACCACGTCGTCGAA
>DMHB01000250.1 GCA_003449595.1 Microscillaceae bacterium
GCTCTTCCGATCTATAATTTTCTGCCCGTTTGGTTAGCAGGGCACTGCGAAGTACAGCGTCCACACTCAGTGCAAGCATAAGCATCCATTAGGTTTTTCCAAGTAAGATCTGTTATTTCTTTGGCGCCAAATTTTACATCGCCACTATCGACTCCGTCGTCTTCCATCAATCCTAAGGCCAACTTTACTTCCTTGGTAACGGCAGCCATATTGTCGAAGCGTCCTGAGGGATTGAGGTTAGAAAAATAAGTATTGGGGAAGGCCAAGAAAATATGAAGGTGCTTGGAATAGGTAACATACAAAGCAAAACCCATAATACCCAAAATGTGAAACCACCATCCTATTCGTTCGATGGCTATTAGAGTAGTTTCACCAAGATTTTGGAAAACAGGCACTATCATGGCACTAAAGGCAAAAAAACCGGCTTGGGTATAGTGTTCAGCGCCTCGCGACTGGAGCACGCTGTCTGCTGCATTCATAGCAAGAATGGCTATCATCAACAAAATTTCGATGGTAAGAATAAGGTTGGCATCCATCCGAGGCCAAGCA
This sequence comes from Microscillaceae bacterium, assembly GCA_003449595.1. Classification (GTDB taxonomy): domain Bacteria; phylum Bacteroidota; class Bacteroidia; order Cytophagales; family Microscillaceae; genus UBA8158. The sequence continues at coordinate 550 of DMHB01000250.1, forward strand.
GTCATTTCAGCCTTCCAAAACCGATCAATTTTTAGCACGTTGCGACGAATTAGAAAAACCACGCATACTGCAATTACACCTACGGCAAGAAACTCGAAGAAACTAATCAGAAAGCCATAAAAGCTTGCACCTAAAATCGGAGCAAAGAGGCGGTGTGTACCCAATATACCGTCTAAAATAATTTCGAGTACTTCAATATTGATTAGTAAAAAACCTGCATAGATGATGAAGTGCATAAAACCAACCAAAGGGCGGTCGAACATCTTTTTCTGGCCAAAAGCAATGAGCAGCATAGCTTTTAGTCTGGCAGGTTGGTTGTCGAAACGTGCTACGGGTTTCCCCAATTTGATATTGGAACTGATGCGGCGTACACGTTTGCTCACCAAGAAGGCAGCGATGCTTAAAGCAATCACAAAGAAAACTTGTTGTAACAATATACTCATGGGTTAGTTGGAATTAAATTTTTATAAAAGAATAGAAAATATTTGTAAACATCAAATTATTCACTAATTTTGTATCCCGTTTCAGAACAAAGTTGTTTTTGATAGGTTTTTTTATGGTGATGTAGCTCAGTTGGTAGAGCAAAGGACTGAAAATCCTTGTGCCGGTGGTTCGATTCCACTCATCACCACTCTTTCCCACCTTCCCTTTTTCGATTTTCATTTCCTAATTTGTTACATTCTATAAATCGTTTGTAATTCTATATTGTTTTAAAAATAAAAACACCCAAACTATCATTTTTAGCTTAGGTGTTTTTTGAGTAGGATATTTGGGCTCTTAAACAGTAATCATTCTAAGCGCAGCTTCTAATCCTTCAGCGGTTACTTTGTAGGTTTTTCGAGATTGTTTTGAATCACCGGTTTTTTGTAATTCTACAATCAACGCAGGTTTTTTAGTGCTTAACATTTTGATGCTTGTTGTGATATTAGCACTTTTTTTACCGATTCTTTTCAACTCTTTTTGAACCACAAAGGCGCCAAATTCTTTCCATCTTTGTTTGGTCTGTAAAAATGCAGCCGCTAACAACACTTTCTCGCTATCAGTTTTAGGAGTTGCTTGGGCAAATACTTGTTCGAGGGTTTTAAAACTATTTAGATTAATCGATTTACTTGTTTGAGCAGTAGAAGCCTCGGTTTTGTCGATTGTGGGCGTAGGAGTAGTTTCTATATCAGGAAAAGCATCACCTACAGTACTTTGCGGATAAGTTGCGCCACTTTCGTTTAAAAGCGCTAATGGTGGGTTAGCTTGGGTGCTTTGCTTGGTGTTTATTTGCAAATTAAGTTTGCTTATTAACCATCTGATGATGCGCAATTGCTCCTGAGATTCTAGTTTACTTAGTAGATTATAGCAGCTGTAGAGTGCTTCCAGTTCATTTTTAACCATTGTGAATTTTTATTAAATATGTGCAAGTATAGATAAAAATATGGCGCTAAGTTAAAGAATAAATGTAAATAAAAATTAATTTTCAGATTAATTTTATATACTATACTGAAGTTGTCGTGTAATAATTGCAAGAAATGAGAGAATATGCGCTAAATGATTAAAATGGCTACTAAAGAACACTTTTTAACAGGGTTGGTTTTATTTTAAAAATACCTGCCGATGGGGTTGGTTAATAAAAGTTAGACATACAAGCTAATATCCCCTAACCCTTCACGAAGTATTTCGTAGGGGGTTATACTGAAATCAACAATAGTGGAAGGAATATTATTGCCATAACCACTATCTATAACCATTTCAACCTTGTTTTTATATTTTTCATAAATTAATTCAGGGTCGGTTGAGTACTCAATGATTTCATCATCATCTTTGATAGAAGTAGTTACGATGGGATTGCCCAATTCTTGCACTACCAAACGTGGTACTTGATGGTTGGGAATACGTATTCCTACTTTTTTCTTATTCATATTCAGTAGTTTGGGCACTTTGGCGCTTGCATTCAAAATAAAAGTAAACGGGCCGGGAAGTGCTTTCTTCATTACTTTGAAAGTAGGGGTATCTACGTTGGCATACGTGGCGATATGGCTTAAATCGGCACAAATGAAAGATAGATTATTGCGTTTTACATCCAGTTTTTTTATCTGACAAATGCGCTCTACAGCTCTTTGGTTGTGTATATCGCAGCCCATGCCATAAATAGTATCAGTTGGGTAGATAATAATGCCCCCGTCGCGCAAGCATTCTACCACTTTGAGTATTTTCTTCAACTCAGGGTTCTCAGGGTGTATTTTTATGAATTCGGCAGCCATATTTTAGAGTATTAAGGTAGTATATACTACTCTAATATCTTTGTTTTTATGCACAAAAGCAAGCATTTAGCTTTCTTTTCCTGCTTCACGAAATTTACTTACTCAGATTTCTCATTGTTTAGTTTTCAAAGTAAATTTGCACATCGCCTTAAATATTTCTTTTATGAATATACGCCGTTGGTTCGACAAGTTAATCGATGCACTTGCTTGGGTTTATGATTTTTTAGCTGGAATGGGCAAATACACACCGGCATTTATGCGGCAGCGAAACTTTCTAATAGGGGTAGCCATCTTTTTATTTGTGATGATTACTACTTTTTCTGTTTATTTTTATCAACTGTTTTTTACTCCCAACTTGCAGCTTAAAGGCGAAGATACCTACCTCTATATTCCTGAAAAGGCAACATTTGCAACGGTGTTAGACTCGTTAGAAAAAAACAAAATTTTGCACGATAAAATGTCTTTTGCTTTTGTAGCCAGATTGCTCAAATACCGCGATAATATCAAACCGGGGCGCTACTTGATTCGCAAAAAAATGGCCAACCGAGCAGCTATTTTGATGTTGCGCAATGGCATTCAGGCACCTATGAAACTAACTTTCAACAATATCAGAACCAAGGCCGATTTTGTGGAGCGTGTGGGCAAAACCTTTGCTTTCGGAGAAACCAATTTACTGACTTTGTTGGATGATGCGCAGAAAATAGGCGAATATGGTTTCGACACTACCAATGTAATGTGTATGTTTATTCCTGATACATACGAGCTTTACTGGAATATTTCGTCCGAAAGTTTTCTCAAGCGGATGCACAAAGAATATGAAAAGTTTTGGAATGCTAAACGGCAGGATAAGGCCAAAGCTTTGGGGCTAACCCCCATACAAGTAGCAGTGCTTGCATCGATTGTACAGGCCGAAACCATCAAAGAGGATGAAAAGCCACGCGTGGCAGGGGTATATCTCAACCGTTTGAAAAAAGATATGTTGCTTCAGGCTGATCCGACTTTGGTATTTGCTTGGGGCGATTTTTCGATGAAACGTGTGCTCAACAAACACAAAGAAATAGCTTCGCCTTACAACACTTATAAGTACAAAGGATTACCGCCCGGTCCTATCAACATCCCTGCTGTATCTTCTATTGATGCGGTGCTAAATCACGAATCTCACGAATACCTTTTTTTCTGTGCCCGAGAGGATTTTTCAGGCTATCATAACTTTGCAAAAACCAATGCCGAACACGAAGAGAATGCTCGCAAATATCAAAAGGCACTTAACAAAAGACAGATTTATAATTGACAAGTGGCTAAGAAATTCGACTCCACTGGTTTTCTTTGTTCTTATGGTTGAGTTGTATCTGTAAAACTTTGTGCTGCGGCAAGAGTAGGTTGGGGTCTTTCTCGATGATGTCGGTGGCATACTGTCTTGCCAATTGTAATAAGCCCGAGTCTTGCGCCAAATCAGCGATAAGTAAATTCATTAGCCCACTTTGTTCTTTGCCCATAAGGTTGCCGGGGCCGCGCAAATTGAGATCTACATCGGCAATTTCAAAGCCATTGGTAGTCCGAACCATTGTTTCGATGCGGATACGCCCTTCTTTGCTTACTTTTAGCCCGGTCATCAAAATACAGTAAGATTGTTCTGCTCCGCGTCCCACACGGCCTCTGAGTTGGTGTAGCTGAGCTAAGCCAAATTTTTCGGCATTTTCTATAAGCATCACGCTGGCATTGGGAACATCAACCCCCACTTCTATTACCGTAGTAGCCACCATAATTTCAGTTTCTCTTCTTTTGAAGCGTTGCATTTCATAATCCTTTTCGGCAGCACTTATTTTGCCGTGTACTACACTGATGTTAAGGTCAGGGAAAGCCTGTTTTACCGAGGCCGCCCCATCCATCAGGTTTTTATAGTCTAATTTTTCCGATTCTTCAATCAACGGATATACGATGTAGGCTTGCCGTCCGGCGGTGATTTCATCGCGGATGAATTGATACACCTTGAGTCTTTGCGATTCGGTGCGGTGTGCTGTGCGGATAGGCTTGCGTCCGGCAGGTAGCTCGTCTAATACCGACACATCCAAGTCGCCATACAAAGTCATCGCCAAGGTTCGTGGTATGGGGGTGGCAGTCATTACTAAAACGTGAGGGAAAATATCGGCAGTTTTTTTCCATAATTTGCTGCGTTGTTCCACCCCAAATCTGTGTTGCTCGTCGATTACACATAAGCCCAATCTTTCAAATTGCACTACTTCTTCAATCAAAGCGTGGGTGCCAATCAGAATTTTTAGGTTACCATTTTCCAAGCGCCCTAACATCACTCTACGGGCTAAGTTTTTGGTTGAGCCGGTAAGCAAGTCGATGGTAATGCCTAATTTTTCGGCATAAGGTTGCAAGCCCTTGAAGTGTTGCTCTGCTAAAATCTCGGTGGGAGCCATCATACAAGCCTGTAGCCCATTGCCAACAGCAAAAAGCATCGCTACAAAAGCAACCATTGTTTTTCCACTCCCTACATCGCCTTGTAGCAATCGGTTCATTTGTCGGCCATTGCACATATCGGCATACACTTCGCGCAGCACTTTTTTTTGCGCATTGGTCAACTCGAACGGGAGGTGGTGGTTGTAAAAATTTTTAACCAAAGCGGTTTCTTTACAAACATAGCCTTGGTGATAAGATTTTTTGAACTGTTTGAGTTTAAGCAGTTGAAGCTGGATAAAAAACAGCTCTTCAAATTTCAGCCTACGTTTGGCTTGTTCGAGCATTTCGTGGCTTTGGGGCAAATGGATATGTTTAAGCGCCTCTTTTTTACTTGTGAGGTGGTTTTTCTCTAACAAGTAAGGGGGCAAGGTTTCCGTGATGTGAGGCTCGGCTATTTTGAGCAACTCTTTCTGGATTTTTGAGAGGGCTTTGGTGTTGAGAAATTTTTTTTTGAGTGTTTCGGTCAATGAATAAACAGGCTGCAATCCTAAAACAGGAGGGTTGGCAGGGTCAAACCATTCTGCGTCGGGATGTACCATACTGAGGCGTTCTTGGAAAAGCTGTGCTTTGCCGTATATGAGGTAGGTTTCGCCCCATTTTAGGTTTTTATGCACCCATTGAATTCCTTGAAACCAGAGGAGTTCCATATCGCCGCTACCATCTGTAAATAAGGCAACTAAGCGTTGTTTGTTGCCTTCACCAACTATCCGGCCTTGCAGCAATCTGCCTTTTAGTTGTACAGGGGGCATTTCATCATCGCCGGCCCAGTTTTTTTTTAAGTGAGCAATGTTTTCTATGCGGCTGCGATCTTCGTGGCGAAACGGATAATAATGAATTAGATCGGCATACGTGAAAATATGTAGTTCTTTGTTGAGTAAGGCGGCGCGCGCAGGCCCTACGCCTTTTAAATAACTGACGGATGTTTCCCAAAAATCACTCATAAGTGAAGTAAAGGCTAAATTTTTGGTGGAGAATTTGTGGGTATTAGCTACAAATTTTTGACCAAATTATGAGCAAAAGACAAATTAATGCGCAAATTTGCTAAAAAATTATCAATTATATCGGTTTTAACAAAAACATCTGCAATACAAACGATTGTTGGTTTGTTTTGCAGATGTCAGCAGGAAGTGTTGAAACAATAAGCTTTTTATTCTTCGGAGGCTAAACCAGCCAATCCGTCGAAAATATTTTGGTATTTGTTGCAATCCATTTCTACCGATATACGTTCGGGCTTTTCAAAATTTTTACGCTGATACCCTAAACTTTCATCTTTGTAAACCTTTTGCATAAAAATACCCCAGACCGGCAAAGCCAATACAGCACCCTGCCCTAAAGCAATGGTTCGGAAACGAATACTTCGGTTATCGCCGCCGACCCATACACCGGCCACTAACTCTTGGGTAACGCCCATAAACCAAGCATCAGAGTTGTTTTGTGTAGTACCGGTTTTAGCTCCAATGTCGTTGCCTCGGGTAACACCATAGTCATGCAAGGCAGTAGAAGTACCACCTGGTTCTACCCCTGCGCGAAGCATATCGAGCATAAGGTAAGCAATTTCTTCGCTGATTACTTGGGTAACCTTCGGTACAAATTCGGCCACCACGTTCCCATTGCGGTCTTCGATACGAGTGATGAAAACCGGAGTAGTATGTTTGCCTTTGTTGGCGAAAGTGGCATAAGCGCCCACCAAATCATAAATTGTTACATCGCTTGCCCCCAGGCAAAGTGTAGGCACAGGGTCGAGGGGGGTGGTGATGCCCAAGTCTCGGGCATATTCAATAATGTTTTTTACCCCTATTTTCTTGGTTACGCCGGCAGTTACCGAGTTGACCGAAGCTCCTAAAGCCTGCCGTAGTGTAAGCATTGCACCGGTATAACTTCCAAACGCATTGCGAGCTACCCAACTTCCAAAATAAACAGGTTCATCTACAAATTTAGAACAGGGGGTATAACCATTGTCGAGGGCAGCTACATACACAATAGGTTTGAAAGTAGAGCCGGGTTGGCGCGCCCCTTGCTTCACGTGGTCATACTGGAAAAATTGGTAGTTTACACCCCCTACCCAAGCTTTGACATGGCCGGTTTTAGGCTCCATCGCCATAAATCCAGCTTGTAAAAATCGTTTATGGTAGCGGATAGAGTCCATCGGACTCATCGTTGTATCTTTGAAGCCTTGGGGGGTATTCCATGAGAACACACGCATTTTGGTTGGGGTGTTCATAATTTTCTGGATGGTTTTTTCATCCTTGCCATAGCGTGCTTTGAGTTGTTTGTAACGTGGGGTAAGTTTAGCACGCTCTTCTATAAAATTAGGTAATTCTCGGTTGTATTGATCTACCCAAGGGTTCATTCCGGCCCAGTGCTCGTTGAAAATTCGTTGGAATCGGATCATATGCTCACGCACTGCTTCTTCGGCATATTGTTGCATACGTGAGTCAAGCGTGGTGAAAATTCGGAGTCCATCGGCATAAATGTCGCGGTCGTTTTCCTCAGCCCATTTGAGCAAAAACTTTTTGGCTTCAGCCCTGAAGTAAGGCGAAATACCACCCAGTTGCTCATCAATACCGAAGTTTAATTTGATAGGAAGCTTTTGGATGTATTTGGATTGTGCATCTGAAACAAACCCATATTCTTGCATTTGCGCCAACACCACATTGCGGCGTTGTAATGAGTTGGCATAGTTGAAAATTGGGCTAAACTTAGAAGGCGCTTTGAGCATACCTACCAAAGTGGCGGCTTCTTGCAAGTTGAGTTGGTTAGGGTCCTTGTTGAAGAAAGTACGGGCAGCAGTGTTGATACCAAAGGCGTTGCTGCCAAATTCAACAGTATTCAAATACATTGTTATGATTTCTTTTTTGGTATATTGCTGCTCTATTTTTACAGCAGTCAACCATTCTTTCGATTTGATGATGATGGTGCCTACTACCGGCCAATCCGTAAGATAGCCTTTGCTTTCATTGGCTCGTGTACGGAACAAGTTTTTTGCCAACTGTTGAGTAAGCGTACTACCCCCGCCCGACTCGCGGCGACCTAATAGCACGGTTTGGAAAACCACCCTCAAAATGGCGCGCAAATCGATGCCAGAGTGATCCTCGAAGCGCACATCCTCGGTAGCCAATAGAGCATTGACTAAGTAAGGAGATAGTTCTTCATAATCTACCGGAGTTCTATTTTCTCGGTAATATTTGCCCATCAGTACATTATCGGCAGTATAAATTTCGGAGGCCATTTCATTTTTGGGGTTTTCGAGTGCCCTTAAGCTTGGGATAGCGCCAAATAACCCAAAAAGATTGTAACTAATTGCTGC
>DMHB01000237.1 GCA_003449595.1 Microscillaceae bacterium
GACGTGTGCTCTTCCGATCTTCTGGGTCTGATGTTTCTATTTGTAGCGTGATAGATTCGCGTGGTTGGTAAACAGTGGCGCTGTTTGAAAGACCAATGTTGAGCGTTGATTTTTTTGAGATATATACCAACCTTTCGGCTTCCAGCTTGCCCTTTTCCGATAAAATCATCAGGTGTAAGATGCCTTCAGGCATCCCTCGTTTGGGAATAAAAGTGGTAATTTTTTTGCTTTCAAGCGTACTTGCCCCTATAAAGTAAACTTTTCCTTGGGCTTGCGCGATGATGAAATAGTTTTGGCTGCCATCCGACAGGCTATTGAGGTTGTGCTGAATTTGCAAGCGGATGGAGTCTTTGCCCAAATGCGTTGCCGATAAGACAAGTCCTTCTGATTTTACTTTGGGCAATTCGACAACTTTTTGGGTGCCGTCAGGCATAGGCACAATGGCTTGGAGCGCAGCCTCCGAAAGCGGCATTATTTTAAATGCTCCCAAACCTTGTTCGTTGGTTTGAAAATCGCCATATTTTGTGCCATTCACATCTTGAATAAAGCCTTTGACAACAGAAGGTCTGCCGTAGCCATCCACAGCGCTGAAAGCGATTTTAGAGGGGATATTTTTAACTAATTGGCCTCCTTCAGTAAAAAAAGAGAGTTGGAGTGCACTTCGAGTCTCTTCATCTTCCAAGAGGTTGGGGGCATCGGGGTTGATTACGATCAAAGGGATGCGGGCAAAGGCAAATTCGCCAATATTGCGAAGCCACGAGGTGTAGGCGCGGAGGTGGTAGTGATCACTGCTCAAATCAGCTGGGAGTTGCAAAAAACCTTTTGCGGCATTGGTTTGGATATAAAGCAAAACCGTTTGAACAATTTGTTTCTGGCTGTCGATAAGTTCTACGTAGAGCACCCTGCTAAGCGAGTCTGTCCAAACGGGGTTGTCATAAGTAACAAAAGCTTGCAGCCAAATTTTATCGCCAGCTACATAATACTGTTTATCAGTAGTAAGGTGGATTTTTTCTGTTGGGTAAAAATTATAGTAGTCTTTGAGCAGTTCGGCTACTTTGGTGGTAAATTCAGTGGTTTTGTCTTGGGCTTGGGCAGTAGCAGCCATCCAAAGTATCCAATACAAAACGAGAGAAATTTTCAGAAATGGATTCATAGACGTATTTGGTATTTTTTAGCTATAAATATATACCACAAAGACTAAAACCCTACCATTACGGTCAGCTTTTGTTTGCCAGAATTACTTTATATGTCGAAACGTATGATTCAAAAATAAAAGACTTGCATTTTGGTAAAATCAAATAGAAGAAGCTTAGCTTGCCCGATTGCGCCGCCTTTGGACAAAAACAAGCAGTATGGGCAATATAATTTCGGCCAATAAATAACTTATCCAAAGAGGTTTGGGGTCAGGAAGCCCCACTACTGCTATTGACCAAAGCCGCCCGCAAGCACCCAGAAAAACAGCCAAAGCAATCAAATACACCAAGGTTTTCTGTGTTTGAATCGTTATAGCCGTCCAAAGGCAAATGATGCCACATCCGCCATAAATACCGGCCAAAAACCGGTGTATATTGTCTAATCTTGGTGTAGTATCGGGTTGTCCCAGCCACATTTGAAGCAAGCTGCCCCAAAAGGCGATGAGCGCCAACAAAATAAGTATCATTTGGGCTATCCGTTGGCTCGATATAAAAGGAGGGTTTGAACTATTGGGTTGCATTTTCAATAAAGTTGAGGTGGTAGGAGCGATGAGGAGGTAAAAGATTGGAATTTCAGGAATAAATCAGAGAATTACAAATACTGAAATATACGCTTTAAAAACCAAAACATTCTTTTCAGTTTAATCGATGTCCAAGGGGGTTGGATTACCGGAGGCTTTTTGTTGATTCAAGCGGCGAGCGCTCCACTCAAAATACATCCCAACCTGAAGAAAGTCAATGCCTATTTCGTCGTTCAGCCGGTTGTCGAACTGTTGAAGATACCCGATTTGGGCTGCGGTGGTGGGTGTAAGCTTATAGCTCAATGTAAATAGAAGGCGGTTGCGTTCAAAATAAGGGTTTTGGTTGGTCAGAAAAATTTCGTTGCTGGCGCTCAGGGCGATCTTTTTACGTTCTCCAAATTCATAAGAAACCCCTACTCTAAATCGAAACCTGGGGCGGTAACCATTGCTGGTAAATCGAAATTCGGAGCGGTAGCGCTGCTCAATTTTGAACCTCCCTAAAGCTTTGTATAGTGTAATTTGTGGCCATAGACGTATTTCATCATTATTTTTAGGGATTAAAAAATTTCCTCCCTCTTGATAAGTTACATATTGGCCTGCCCCGAATGTAAGTTTGAAGGTTGGCAAAACCTTGAAGTTAAACCCACCCTTGTATTCGTAGTAATGAAATTGGTCGTAAAACTGCAAGGGGCGGAGTTGTGCTTCGGCGAAAGCGCTCCAGCGGTTGTCCAAATTATATTTGAAATTGACAATGTTCCAGCTTCCCAAGCCTTTGGTTTGCGCTTGCGCCGGGTGGCAAATGGTCATTGATATCAATCCTGCCAATAGCAAAAGCAGGCTGCGCAATGGGGTATAAAAAATAGCCTTGTATAAAAAGTCTTTCCACATAGGATGCTGGTTGTAAGCTAAAAAATGAGGGCTACAAAGTTAAGAGCTTACTACGCACTACGCAAGTAATGCTATTATTTACCGATGCAAAATTTTGAAAAGATAAAACTCAGCAAATCGGTTTGGGTTACTTCGCCAATGATGGCACTGAGGTGATGAATGGCTTCACGCAAATCGCTAGTAATCAATTCTGTAAAGCTATTGGCTTCAAGTGATACTTGAACCCTTTTGAGTGCCTGAAGGGTGTTTTGAAGACTCTCATAATGCCGGGCATTGCTCAGCACCACTGCATTAGCTTGGTCAAGTTGGTCGGCTTGTACAACTTCTAAGAGACGTTGGCTAAGCAATGGTAGATTAAAACCTGTGAGGGCTGCGATAGGCACAAACGAGTCGAGAGCTTGGAAAGGAAGCCAAGTTTGTGCGTCCAATTGGTCACATTTATTGCCTACCAGCAACACAGGAACTTGATAACTTTGTAACTCAGTTAATACTTCAGTTAAACTTTCGACTGTAAACAGTTGTAAATCAAATAAATAAATTATCAAAGCTGCCTCAATCATTTTCTGTTTGGTGCGCGCAATTCCTAAAATTTCTACAGGATCAGTTGTTTCGCGCAGACCTGCTGTATCGATAAATCGGAATCGAATGCCCTGAATTACGCATTCATCTTCGATGGCATCGCGGGTGGTGCCAGGAATATCTGTAACAATAGCTTTTTCTTCCTGCAAAAGGGCGTTGAGCAACGTTGATTTTCCGGCGTTGGGTTGGCCTACAATGGCTACCGGAATACCTTTCTTGAGGGCATTACCCAAGCGGAAAGAACCCAGAAGCTTTTCTATAAATACTTGTATTTCAGTGAGTTGTAACTTGAAAGCACTTCGATTGGCAAATTCAACGTCTTCTTCGGCAAAGTCTAATTCCAACTCCAACAAGGCTGCAAATTGGATGATTTGTTCTCGCAAGAGTTTAATTTGTTTGGAAAGCCCGCCTCTGAGTTGAAACAAGGCTACACGGTGGGCAGCGGCACTATCGGCGGCAATGAGATCGGCAATGGCTTCGGCTTGAGCCAAATCGAAACTACCATTGAGAAAAGCGCGCTGTGTAAACTCGCCTGGATCGGCTGTTCTGGCACCCAAGTCTAAGAGGGTTTGTAAAATTTGTTGCACAATGAAAGGAGAGCCGTGGCAGCCAATTTCGACCACATCTTCGCGGGTGTAAGATTTGGGTGCCCTAAACAAGCTGACCACTACCTCATCTAAAAGTTGCCCGTCTAATTGGTGTAAAGTGCCAAAATGCACTGTATTGGTAGGTTGATGTCGTAAATCTTTGCCTTTGAAAATCTGCTGTACCAAATCAATGGCTTGACTGCCCGACAACCGGATTAGGGCGATGGCACCCACACCGGGGGCTGAAGAGAGGGCTACGATGGTATCTTTTTGGCGGGAGACTAATGATGAGGTTTGCACAAAATAGAGGAATGTAAAGAAATACTTGTTTACAAAT
>DMHB01000023.1 GCA_003449595.1 Microscillaceae bacterium
AGCAGGTTTGGTCCATTCGCTTATCTCTTGGGCTTTGCCTTGCCAAGAAAACAAGTTGACACAGATGATTGTAAAAACTGCGGTTAGCCAAGGGCTATTTTTGGATTGGAAGCAAGAGTTGTATAAAAATATATTTTGCATATTTTTCAAAATAAGTTTCACGAAAAAAACAGCATTCTAATTAGGTCTTAATTGTATGAATGTCCTTTTATGGGTATTTTACTGAGATTTATAGGCTATTTTTTTGACAAAATCTAAAAAAAAGTTACTTCTATGCCGTATTTGGTATAAAGAGGTATAACACTTTATCATTCCAACATTCTAAAAACATACTATGTTAACACAATTGATCTATGTCAGCCGACGCAAGCCTAACTGCACAGAAGCTGAATTATCGAAAATACTCGATGCTTGTACCAAAAATAACCCCGAATTGGGTGTTACAGGTGTACTGCTCTATTCTGGAGAAAAGTTTCTGCAATATGTCGAAGGTGAATATGGCCAATTGATGCCTCTTTACGAGAAAATCAAACAAGACAACCGCCACGATGAAGTTAGGTTAGTTTCGATTGGGCCAATAGCCAAGAAAACTTTTCCAAGCTGGCAAATGGGCGCTAAGCAGGTCGCTTTTGACAACATGGAGTTTGACTCTGTTATCACAAATGAAGACAAAGAAATATTCCAAAATGTTTTGTCAGGCAAAGAAGAAGATGGATTGCGGGTAATTAATATCTTGCAAAAAGTTTTCAAATAGGTCAGGGTAGTATTTGAGACTTTTGGTACTCTTCTAACAAAAAAGCTTGTATTACAAAAGCTTTTTTTGTTTTTTTGAAGAAGTGGAACCGATAGGACTCGAACCTACGACCCCCGCCCTGTCAAGGCGATGCTCTAAACCAACTGAGCTACGATTCCGAATGTTTACAAAGATAATCACAAAAAGACTTTGGGCAATAAAAAATACGGCGTTATGGTTCTTGCAGCAAATCCATAAAGTCCATAGCCGTATATTCCATATTGTGGATAACTTTCTGCACTTGAGCTACCAAGTAATTGTAGCCAATATTGGTCAAAATACCTACAATCAGACCGGCTACAGTAGTAATCATCGCTACATAAATACCCGACGAAAGCAACTGAGGACTCACAGCCCCCTCGTGTTGGGCAATGGCCATAAAGGCTTGAATCATTCCGATTACGGTGCCCAGAAAACCCAGCATAGGAGCCGCACTGGCAATGGTGGCCAACATTGGCAAGCCTCGCTCTAAGCGATAAACTTCGATTTTACCCACATATTCGATAGAAGTTTCAATGTTTTTCAGCGGACTACCCAGCCGGTGCAGCCCTTTTTCAATCATCCGGGCAATAGGGGTTTTGGTTTTGACGCATAATTCTTTGGCTGCGGCGATGTTGCCCTCTAATACCAAAGCCTTGACGCGCTTCATAAAACTTTGGGGGTTGCGGGTGGCTTTACGGATGCTGAAAACCCGCTCTAAGAAAATATAAAGTGCCACCACTGAAAGCAATACCATCGGAATCATCGTAATGCCGCCTTTGAGGGTTAGCTCAAAAACCGTAACCACCTCTTGGGGGGTATTAGGTGGAAGCACTTGAGCAAATTGGGGCATATACTTTCAGATGTATTTGAAATAAAACGCAAGCTAATGGCTTAAAACTCCAAAATCCAAAAATTTTCTTGGAACTGCTTCTCATAGGCCGAGGCATTGTCTTGGGCTTGCTTTTTGTTGCCATAGTCGGCAATGGTAACCCTATACAATTTATTTTGGCCATTTGGAGAAATAATTTTGGGATTTTTGAAGCCTTTGGCTACCAAGTTGTTGTAAAACGAATAGGCGTTGCGTTGGTCGCCAAAACTTGCAGCAACCACAAAAAACCTTGCCATAGGCTTGTTAATCAATACCTGAGCCAAATTGGCCGGGGTTTGTGGATTGAATACCAAGTTGTTGCTCAATTTGCCTTGAAGAGAAGCAGGTACCTGAATACTCGATTGTTCGGTATTGGCTGAAGCAGTATAGGTTTTTTCAGGGTCAGATTTACTTGTCTTTTTATCGGTTTTTTGGGTCGATTGAGATTCCTTGCCTGTATCAACCTTTTTGGTAGGTGTATCGGTGGTGGTGGCAGGGTCTTGGGTGGTGTTGGTGTCTTGGGTGGTCGAAGTTTTGACCGTATCTTTCGGCGATGTTTTTTCTTCTGTAGGCGCAGCACTAAACCACGTGTTGGGGTTCAAACTTCCCAAAGCAGCAGGATTGCGCGATAAATACCAAACGCCGGTCGAAGCGCCAAACACCAAGGTTGCCACGGCGGCATAGCGCCAAACCGGGAAGCTAATTTTACCAGACTGGTTGTCATCTTCCGAGAAGTCGGGCATTTCGATGACTATATCTTCTTCTGGTTCTGAGGGTTGTATATTTTCTACCAAAGGCTTGACCTGCAATAAGTTGGGCAGGCCAAAAGCATCTCCCAACAAATTGGCATCTTCGGCTTGGTGAAACTCCATCACATCTTGAGGGTTGAGCACCAATTGCCCTAAGCCTTGGATGGCATAACGACGTTGAGCACCCAGTTCTATTTTTAGCGCCGTAACATATTGCTTGAGTTTGGTTTCTACTTCTAAAAGCGGTACTTTGTTTTCTTCAGCTAAGTAGTTTTCAAACAAGCCATCGTTGTGTTTGGCCGATGGGTAAAAAGTAATTTCTTTGCTTGGAGGCAAAATGTGGTGAATGGAAGGAAAAACTACCGCACTTTTATACACAGCATCAAACTGTCCTAAATTAGGAACCAGTAGTGATGAGTGCTCCATTAACCACTCTTTGATATGAAATTCTATTTTTTGCTTATCAAATGGCATAAGCCAATCCTATTAAAAAGTTTAGACCTTGATGCGGGTAGTGCAAATATCGTTGATATTGCGTAGCAAACAAATTATTCAACGCTAAATACGTAGATAAATTTTTCCAAAAGCGGTATTCAACTTTTGCGTTCAGGTCAACGATATTGGGCAGCTGTACTATTTGTTGGCGGCTTGGATTAACTGTCTGAATGCCTCCCCAAAAGAAAAGGTCTATTTGAACCCGAAGGTTGGGCAAGGGTTGATACATCGTCTGCAAATCTATTTGCCAATTGGGACGGTGAAAGGGTACACTAAGCGTTTGGAGTTGATACAGCCGATAGTTGCCTTCCAGGTTGAGCCGCAACTTGGAAGCGATTTGGTATTGTAAAGTGGCGTTTAGATGGGTAATGTTGGTTTCGCCCGTTTCGTAAAGGGCTACAAATTTGGCTGAATCGGCAAACAGGTTGATAAAAAAATTATAATTTCGGTACTTGCTTTCGCTCCAAGATAATCCATACTGGAAAGCCCCTGCTTTGCCTTGCAGCTTGACATACCACTGTCCCGACTGCGTAGTGTTGAACACAGCTTGACGTATAGGGCGTAAAAATGGGTTGTCGGCGGCCAATTGGCTCAAAGTCATCCTTTCTACATTGCCTTCGTAGCCCAGCGACACACTGAGGTAGGGTTTGAACTGGTAGCTAACTTTGACCATCGGAAATATTTGCGCTTTGGAAACATTGCTGATCGTGTCGTTTTGTAACACGACGTGGGCACCGGCGGCCAGTTGCAAACCCCAACGCTGAAACTTGAAGGCGGGCTTAAAATACACAAAACTCCGGTTTTGGAGTTTTTCGTCGCGCAGCAGCATAGTCCAAACCCCGGCATCAGCATCAATCCGAAAACTACTGTTAAGTCGGTAGCTAAGGTAGCTCGACAAGCCAAATTGAGTTTCGTTGACTTTAAACTTGTTTTGAAAATATTGGAAGTGCAGCTTTAAATCATAGTGAAATCGGTTGGCATTTTCGGTATTGGCATATTGAATTTGCACCTGATACCGCTGAAAAACCTGCCTGAGCGAGTCGGCTCGGTTGAATGGATTGGTAGAAATAAATTGATACCCGTAAAATCGGTTTACATCGCGCCGATAACCTAAGTCTAAACTCAGAAAAGCCCTTCTGTAGAAAGTTTTGGTAGTAGCTTGTACGCTGTGGTGGCTGGTGGCAGAATAAGCCCCATCGCCGACAGGCCCAAACTGGGAAGAAAGGTGTTTGTAACGGATTTGATAAGTAAAATAAGGGTTGATTTTCTGTTCCCAGTAGGCATCTCCTTGAATGGTCTCATAGTTGCCCAATCCCAAACTTACTTTGCCCTTGGTGTATTGTAGTGGTGCTGGGTTCT
>DMHB01000022.1 GCA_003449595.1 Microscillaceae bacterium
TGCCCTTTTCGGACAGCCTCTTAAAAAAGGCTTAAAAGCATTTTAATCAAAAAGAAGTGGTTTC
The DNA here is from genome assembly GCA_003449595.1 of Microscillaceae bacterium. Lineage (GTDB taxonomy): Bacteria > Bacteroidota > Bacteroidia > Cytophagales > Microscillaceae > UBA8158. The sequence continues at coordinate 65 of DMHB01000022.1, forward strand.
TCTTCGCCGCCAGCCGGTAGGATTTCAATTAGTTGGATATCGAAAACGAGATCTTTTCCTGCCAAAGGGTGATTGGTGTCTAAAGTTACCGCATCGCCTTGAATAGCTGTAACACTGGCCGGCATCGAGTAGCCATCGCTGTATTCGATGTAAATTTGGAGGCCAATCTGCAAGTTCATATCAGCAGGAAACTCATTTTTAGGCACTTGGAAAATACGATCTTGCTCTATTTGTCCATAAGCGTCATTTGCCAAAATAGAGGTTGTTTTACTTTCGCCTACTTGCATACCCAATACGGCTTGTTCAAACCCTTGAATCATCATCCCTTGGCCTAAAGTAAACTCTAAAGGTTCGCGGTTGATAGAGCTATCAAAAACAGTATTGTCGGTCAGTTTACCGGTGTAATGCACTTTTACGGTATGGCCATTGGATGCTTTCATAATCTTGAATGAATTTTTAAAAGTGAATGATGAATTTAAATGTACTAAAACAATTACAAAAAAGCAAAAAGGGGATTAGCTGAACCGAATGGCTTGTATGGGTTTGATGCGCAATATCAACAAAGTTGGTAAGATGAGCACAAGGCTGACAAGGAAGAACATCAATGCGTTGACCCCTAATATGGTTTGAAGACTCCAAGCAATGGGGACATAGCTCAAATAATAGTTTTCTACATCGAGCGGTATAAGTTTGAAAAAATACTGAACTGCGCACAGGCCAATCCCTAAACTATTGCCCCACAGCATTCCCCGGCCCAACAAACGAAGACCTTGCAGGATGAAAATACGCCTTATTTGCCAGTCTGCCGCGCCCATTGCTTTCAACAACCCAATGGTTTGCACCTGTTCCATAATCATAATCAGCAAGATAGCCGTCATATTGAAACAGGCAACCAATAAAATGAGCGTTAGAAAAATATAGACATTGTTATTCAACAAAAGTAGCCAATCAAAAATATCGTGGTGCTTTTCGACCACCGATACTACATCCATATCGTGTTCCATGGCTTGCTTTACTTGAGCTTGTGCTTCGTGTAGCTGGGTAAAATCTTTGGCAAAAACTTCATACCCATCTACCAGCGTATCGGCCCACAGGTTAAGCCGTTGGATAAGCGCCAAATCGCCTACCATTAGCTTGTCATCAATGCCTTCCATCCCGGTTTGATAAATTCCCGAAACCACCAGAGCACGCGCCCGGGGCGGATCTTGCACAAAATACATCATCAATGTATCGCGCAATTTCAGTCGGAGCTTGTTAGCAGTTAGCTTGCTTACTACCACCTCGCGCGAGTAGGTAGTATCTGAAAATTCTATAAAGCGACCTTCAATGATATTTTGCTGAAAACTGTGTTGGGTATATTTTTTATCGACTCCTTTCAAAATTACGCCCAATACCTCGTCATTAAACTTAATGATGCCGGGTTTGAACCCAAATAAGTAAATGGCTTGTACTGCCGGTAATTGATCTGCTCGTTGGTACAAGGGCGCACGGGTCGAAAGGGGGCTTTGCTCGTAGGCTTCTTGGTTGTTGAGCGGATAGACTTGCAAATGACCGCTTAGGCTGAAAACTTTGGCCTGTATGGCTTGTTGAAAACCAATCAGTACCGCATAAGCCGCAATGATGACAGTCAGGCTGATGGCAATGCTTGCCACAGCAATTTGGGTGATTAGCTTGGAGAAATTTCCTTTTTTGTGTCGGGCTAACCGCGACGCTATCCAAAAATATAACTTAAACAAACCGCTTGTTAAGGTTGGTGAATGGGTAAATTTGTGTAAAATTAACTGTAAAAATAACCAAAACCTATCAGCGAACTCAATATGGATTTTTTGAATGTAGTTGGGGTAGTTTGCTTAATAAGCTTGGGGTTGTTGGTGGGTTTACAAATCTGGCAGGTCGGGATTTTATGGCAACTGCCCAAGGAAACCTACCCACCTCCCTCTGTTCCGTCGCTGCCGTTTATCTCTATTTTAATTGCAGTGCGCAACGAAGAAACCAATCTGCCTATATGCTTTGCACATTTAGCTGCGTTAGACTATCCTCCCTCACAATATGAAATTCTATGGGGCGACGATCAGTCCACCGATGCCTCCTTACATTTGTTGGAACAATTCGCTCAAAAACACCCACCTTCAAAAATTTATGCTATCTACCCTGACTCCGCCGGACAACTTCAGGGCAAGGCCAACGTGCTGGCGCAATTAGGAGGCATAGCGCTCCGAAAGTTTCATATTGAAGGCCATTTCTTGTTTTTTACAGATGCCGATATGGCCGTATCTCCTACTTGGCTCAATGGCCTTTTACAAGGCTTTGAACCCAACGTTGGCATTGTAACAGGCTTTTCGCTCATCCAAAGCCAAACTATTTTTCAACATTGTCAAGCTTTAGACTGGGCGTCGGCCTTGGGAATGATACGGGTTGCCGAAGTATTGCGACAACCCATTACTACGATGGGCAACAATATGGCGGTGCGCCGCGAGGCTTACGAGGCGGTTGGAGGGTATGAGGCCATTCCCTTTTCTGTAACCGAAGATTTTGAATTGTTCCGACACATCGTACAAGCCGGTTTTGGCTTTCGTACCCTTATCAACCCTTGGGTTACAGCTTACTCGGCTCCGGTGCAGAGTTGGCAAGCCTTGATGCAGCAGCGTAAACGGTGGATGCGGGGTGCGCTACAATTGCCGTGGTTTATTGTTAGTATTTTGGTTTTGCAAGCCTGCTTTTTCCCTTTGTGGATGGGGGTTTGTTTTTGGCAATGGCCTATAGGTGCAGTAGTTTGGGCTTTGAAATGGGGGCTACAAACCATATTTTTACGCAACATACTGCGAAAAGCCAAAGCACAAGCCCTGCTGCCTTATGCATGGATGTATGATTTTTGGGCAGTCTTTTTTACAATTGGCTTAGTTGTGTCTGCCCGATTGCCCGGAAAGCTGCATTGGAAAGGCAGACAATATTGACAAACTGATTTACAAATCCGATTGACATTTTTTACTTTTGTAATTGATATACCCAATATAAAGCAAAACAATACATCTATTTACACTTAAAATCCTGAAAAAATGAAATTAGCTGTCGTTGGTGCAACCGGACTTGTAGGACAAGAAATGTTGCGTGTGTTAGAAGAAAGAAATTTTCCGGTGGATGCGTTTTATGCCGTAGCGTCCGAAAAATCGATAGGCAAGATCATCCAATTTAAAAATAAAGAATACAAGGTTGTAAGCGTGGACGAAGCCATCGCCGCGCGCCCCGATTTTGCTATTTTTTCTGCGGGTGGTAGCACTTCTTTGGCGCTTGCTCCCAAGTTTGCCGAAGTGGGTACTATTGTCATCGATAATTCTTCGGCTTGGCGGATGGATTCTACGAAAAAATTAATTGTGCCTGAAATCAATGCCCACGTACTGACCTCCGAAGATAAAATCATTGCCAATCCCAACTGCTCGACTATTCAAATGGTCGTAGCGCTTAACCTGCTTCACAAGCATTTTCAAATCAAACGCATCGTGGTTTCTACTTATCAATCTGTTACAGGCACCGGCAAAAAAGCTGTCGAGCAAATGATGCAAGAGCGCAACCAAGGCAGTGCGACTGAAATGGCCTATCCACACCGCATCGATTTGAATATTTTGCCCCATATCGATGTGTTTTTAGACAATGGCTACACCAAAGAAGAAATGAAAATGGTGAACGAGACCAAGAAAATTTTTGGTGATGAAAGCATCCGCGTAACTGCTACCACTGTGCGCGTTCCGGTGATTGGAGGGCATTCCGAGGCGGTCAACATCGAGTTTGCACAGGCGTTCCAACTGCCTCAAGTGTTAGATTTGCTACGGCAAACGCCCGGTGTAATTGTAGAAGATGATGTTCAAAATGCGCGCTACCCTATGCCCAAAGATGCCCACGGCAAAGATGAGGTGTTTGTAGGACGTGTGCGCTTAGACGAAACCCAGCCCAACACGCTAAATATGTGGATAGTAGCCGATAATCTCCGCAAAGGGGCAGCTACCAATGCCGTGCAAATTGCTGAATACTTGTTGACCCAACCTTGGTTGAATACCGGTGCAACTAAGTCGGCAGTTATATAATTTTTCTAACAAGTTTTCGTATTTGATGTAGATTTTCGTATTATTACGTAGTTCTTTAGTTTAGTCATCAAACATTCAAAACAAAACAATTTTTATGGGAATTTTCGGCAGAATATCTGACATTTTCAAAGCAAATGTCAACGATGCGCTGGATAAGATGGAAGATCCAGAGAAAATGATCAAGCAAATGGTGATTGAAATGCAAGAAGCCATTGCGAAAGCAACCTCTGCATTAGCAACTGCCATGGCGCAAGAAAAGAAATTAGAGCGTGATTATAATAACCTTGTACAAGGTGCTTCTACTTGGGAAGGAAAAGCAGAACAAGCTTTGAAGGCTGGCAACGAAGAGTTGGCGCGCAAAGCCTTAGCTGAAAAAGCACGCCTCGACCAACAAGCTGCACAGTACAAGCAGATGTACGAAAGCGCTGCGGCTACTACAGCGAAGCTTCGCACACAAGTTGAGCAACTGAAAGGCAAACTCAACGAAGCCCGTATGAAAGAAAGCACGCTCATCGCTCGTAACCAAGCAGCCAAAGCGCAAACTCAAATTGCCAAGCAAGTGGGCAACTTTGATGCAAGCAGCACTTTTGCAAAATTTGATAAGTGGGAACAAAAAATCATCAAAAACGAATCTGAAGCCCAAGCTTTCACAGAACTGGCCGAAGGTGGCTCTACAATGAACGATGAGTTCAAACAGTTAGAGCAAGGTGTGCAAGTAGATGATGAATTAGCTAAACTGAAAGCAAAATTAAACCCTGGACAATAATACCTATGCCAAAATTTGCAATACTCAAAGAAGGAGTCAATGAAGCATTGATTTCTGAAACCAAAGGAAAAGTAGAAAAGTATATTCAGGAGCTTTTCCACGACTATGAAATCGTAAAAATCGATGATTATTACACTTTCACCTTTGGCACTATTTCGGTTACCATCGAAGTATTACCTTGGCACTCTGAAGATGTCTTGGTAAAAGTATATTCCTATTTGGCCGAAAACATCGAAATCGCAGGTGCCCGTGCCGAAGCTTTGCTTAATTTGAACTCACGCATATCTTTCGGAAGTTTTGGAATTACCTTCGAGAAACAAGCTGTTTTCGTGTACTCTTTAGCAGGTAAAAACTTAGACCTCAACGAGTTCCAAGCGGCTGTTCAAATGGTAGCTAAAACCGCCGACGAGTTTGACGAGATTATCAAAAAAGGTGAAGCGATTCCAGTATAATCGACCGATTTACCCCATTTCACTGATATGAATATTGTTATCGGTATCATATTGATGGCTGCTGGCGTGGTGCTCTATTTCGCCCGCCAGCGAAGCCTCAATAACGTAATGAACATCAAATACCACGAAACCTCTTCCATTGCCGAATTGCTCGAAACTTACCAACCCATTCAACAAGAGTTGGGCAAAGGAAATTTCAGCCAAATGGTTGAACTCAAGGGCGTGGGATCTTCCAACAACCCTATTAAAGCAGAGCTAAGTGGCGATTCTGTGTTGTACTACAAAGCAGAAGTGGTGCGTCAGTATGAGGTAACTGTACAACGAACCGACGACAAAGGCAACCGCTACACCGATCGCGAAACGCGCTATGACACAGTATCTTCTAATGAGCGCTTTGCGCCTATTTTGTTAGATGACGGCACCGGCGGCAAAATTAAAGTTGACTTGGAAGGGGCAAATATCATAGCCCAGAAAAACTTGGATGTGTTTGAGCGTGAACTACGCCAAGGTTTTCACATATCTTTTGGAGGCAGCGACTCCCATACCATTGGTTATAAATACACAGAATATGTAATTCCAAACAATGCTCGACTATACGTATTGGGCGAAGCAGCCGACCGTCGTGGCGATTTGGCGGTGATTAAGCCTGCCGAAGACAAAAATCCTTTTATTGTTTCTACCAAATCAGAAGAAGAGCTTATCAGAAGCAACGAAAGTACGGCTCTTTGGACGATGGTGGGTGCCATCGCTGCTGAAATTGGTGGCATCGGTTTTATTATCAGTTATTTCTTCCAAAAATAATAAAGAACCCGCTTTTACTTCTCGGAAGGGTTTGGATTGACTTGTCGTAGGACTAAGTCAATCCAATTTTTTTTGCTTAATGCACCTTTTTACTTGAACAATTGATTGTAATAGTCGCTTACCTGATTCCAGTTCACCACTTGCCAGAAAGCTTCCACATAATCAGCGCGTTTGTTTTGGTATTTCAAATAGTAGGCGTGTTCCCAAACGTCCAAAGCTAAAATAGGCAGCCCCAGTTCTTCGGTTTTCACCAAATTGGCCATCAGTGGGTTGTCTTGGTTGGGGGTAGAAGTAATAAGAAGTTGTTTGTTGGAATTGACCACTAACCAAGCCCATCCCGACCCGAAACGTCCTTTTGCGGCTTCTCCAAATTTAGTTTTGAACTGCTCGAACGAGCCAAAAGCCGCATTGATGGCTTCCGCCAAAGCACCTTGTGGGGCGGTTTCGGCGGTACGATTACCATTCAGAATGTTCCAAAACAAACTATGGTTCCAATGCCCTCCGGCATTGTTGCGTATGGCTGGGCTTGCTTCGGTTACTTTCATACAAATATCTTCTAATGACATCGTTTCAAACGAAGTGCCAGCGACGGCTTTGTTCAAATTGCTCACATAGGCCGCGTGGTGTTTGCCGTGGTGTATTTCCATCGTTTGTGCATCGATGGCAGGCTCTAAAGCGTCGAAGGCATAAGGCAGGTTAGGCAGTACAAATTCGTTGCCTCGGCGCAAGCCTTTCGACCAAGGATAAAGCCCGGTTGCCGACGAAAGACTTGGTTTGGCAAAACCATTGCCCCAAGGCATCCAAGCAGAAAGGGTAGCCAAAGCAGTCATTTTTAAGAAAGTACGTTTTTGCATAGTATCTTTATTCAAAAGTTTTAAATCCGAATTATCAGCGCATTTATACCCACACAGGGGCGCTTCATTTATGACAATATAACCAATCTTCGGGGCTTACTGTTCAATAGCAGTTTACAAACTGGCACGTCTGATGCAAAATTCACTTTTTTGATTTATTTTTGAAATCCAACTATACTCATCCACAAAAAGACATAGTCTATGAAGCCCAATTTTTCGCAGATAGATCTTGCTTTCATTGCGCCACCTTCTCCTCAAACAACTGAGTCGAAGCCTTTTGTGGCTGCCGAGGGCATTACTATCAAGCCTTTTTATACAGCCGAAGATCTCAAAGAGGTAGAACACTTGTCGTTTGTGGCGGGCATTCCTCCTTTCCTGCGTGGCCCTTATGCCTCAATGTACACCCAGCGCCCGTGGACTATCCGCCAATATGCCGGTTTTTCGACAGCCGAGGATAGCAATGCTTTTTATCGGCGCAACTTAGCCGGAGGGCAAAAAGGGCTTTCCGTGGCGTTCGACTTAGCCACCCACCGTGGCTACGATTCAGACCACCCCCGCGTGGTAGGCGATGTAGGCAAGGCAGGGGTAGCCATCGATTCGGTCGAGGATATGAAAATCCTATTCGACCAAATTCCCTTGGATCAAATGTCAGTTTCGATGACTATGAACGGAGCTGTTATCCCGATTATGGCTTTTTACATTGTAGCGGCTGAAGAGCAAGGGGTAAGTCCTGAAAAGCTTAGTGGAACCATCCAAAACGACATTCTCAAGGAGTTTATGGTGCGCAACACTTACATCTACCCGCCCGAACCCAG
>DMHB01000378.1 GCA_003449595.1 Microscillaceae bacterium
CAATACAGCAAAGGAATGTTCCAACGAATCTTCGGGAAGTTGCAATGCTTTGGCGAAAGCGGTCAAAATATTTTTACCTCCCGGATGGATGGCAAAATAATCGGCTTGGGGGCAGCCTGCTTGCGCCAAGAGTTTGTGGTAACTACTCGAAATGTGCCGTTCAATTTGTTGGGGTATCTGCGAAGACAACACCATTTCGAAACCTTGGTTGCCAATATACCAGCCCATCAAATCGCCTGTTTGCGGAATAAGGTTGGCATAAAACCGCTCTATTTTCAATTGCAAGCCCTCAGTAGGTTCACTTGCTACCAACATCGCGCAAGCCCCATCGCCAAATAAAATGGTAGAAAGCAGGTTGTCGTCCGACAGGTCATCACGAAAGTGTAAAGTGCATAACTCGACACAACAGACCAACACACGGCTGCCAGGCGTTGCACGGCAGATGTTATCGGCCATTTTCATCGCGGTGAAGGCTGCATAACAACCCATAAAATTTACGCTGTAGCGTTCGGTTTCGGGCGAAAGCCCCAGCTGCTGCACCAAGGCAATGTCTAAACCGGGGGCAAACATTCCGGTACAGCTCACGGTGATCAAGTGGGTAATGGCGGCTGTGGACAAGGTTTGCTGTTGCAATAACTGCCTACAAACTTGTGTGGCCAAGCCAACGGAAGCCTCGGCATAGACCTGCATTCGGTCTTCGGTGCTGGGCGAATGGCCGGGTTTAAACAAAATAGCGGCTTGGTCGGAAGAAAAATCAGGTAATACCGAATATTTTGTATCGATAGCCGATTCGCGGCTCAGAAAGCTAAACTTGCGCCTTGCCACTGCGTCGGGGATGCGTTGCCCAAACCACTGGGTCATTTGGCTGGCACTAATCGGGTAGGCTGCGCTTTGGGTAGTTATGCCGTGAATGTAGCTCATAGGGTTGAAAAGAGGATTTTTTCCCAAATAATAAGACCTGCTAAAAAAATATTGATACCCACCGAACCCAGCAAGTTCATCTGCATCGTGTTTTCAAAAGTAGCGTTTTCGGGAGTGTGCCAGGTTTTAGTTGCCCACCTGCCAAAAAACCAACCTACGGGCGCGGTACAAACAATAAAAAATACAAAATAAACCAATTGTTTTTGCTGAAAGAACCGCCACCACAAAGCCGCATTCAAGGCCAATAGCATCAGCCCGACAAACAAAAAAGTGCCCCGAATGCCTAACCACATACTCAGGGTTTGCACGCCGTCGGCGCGGTCTTGCTCGTGTTGATAAATCTGCGTAATCGGATAGCTGCCACCCATCATCAGTGAAGCAGTGAGCAAAGGCAGGGTTTCTTGCCGAAAAAAGTTTATGCCCGAAAGGTCGAAATGGGTGCGCACTGCATACGCCGTGAAGGCATAAACCACCGCCCCTTGAAACACAAAAACCACCAAATAGCCCACGATTGGATATTTTTTGAGCCGAATTTGTCGATGCGAATAAGCCCGCGAGGCCAATATGTATGCGCCAAGCAAGGCCGTAGCTTGCCAACCCAACCAAAGGGAAGACAAGGCTAACCCGCAGGCATCCATTGCCCAAGTGATGTAGAGTAAATTAGGGGGCGCTTGGGGCGGATTTTTCAGCCCGCCGATGCTGCCGGTGTCTTGGTCGTGGTAGCTGTTGAACCCATTGCTGGAAGGATAAATCAGCAAATGCAAAATACAGAAAGCCAGCCCCGCTTTCAGCCAATCGACTGAGGGGCTTTGGGTGAGGGTCCAAAGGAAAACAGGCAATAGAAAAAAAGAAAAGCCAAATCGGAGGTGAGCAATGGCGTATCGAAGTTCTGATTTCAAAGAGATAAGTAGGTTATGCGGTCAAACAATGTCTTTGCCAACGGCTTTGCGTGTCATCATCGACAAAGCAAATGGCACATACTGAAAGGTTTTCATCATCAGGGTTTGAAAAAGGCGCTGCTCGCGAAACAACAAGTTTTGTAAGAAAACACCTTGTGTAATTCTGTGGTTCAGGTAGCCTTGCACATAGCGCTGATGCGCCTGTTGTAAATCGGTTTGTTGTTGTGGTTGCCGATGCGCCAAAATCAGCCGGTGCAACTCAAAAGCTGCCCGGAAAGCCAAACTCATTCCGTTGCCGGTGATGGGAGGAATAAAGCCGGCAGCATCGCCCAAAGGCAAAATATGTGGATTGGCCTGCGCCTTGATGCCAAAATAAAACTGCGAAGTGGTAACCCCTTCCATTACTTTAGGTTGTGAAAGATAGCGATTGAGATAGGGATTTTCGGCCAAGATTTCTTGCTCGAAGGCATTCAAATCGCCTTTAAAGTCTTTTACGCGCTGGTTTTGTGTGAGGTAGCACAAGCAATATTGACCGGTTTCGATTTGTGAAATGCCACAATAACCTCCCCGAAAGGTGTGTATTTCGATAAGGTCGGCGGGCAAATCGGCTTCGATGTGGTACTTTACGCCAATGAAAGCCTTGCCTGGGTTGGGCTGCGTGGCGTTTTGCTGAAAATGCGATACACGACCATAAGCACCAGCTACCAAATCGGCTTCAAATAATTGGTTATCAGCGGTTTTCAATAGTTTTTGTGTGCCCTGACTGGTTACTTCCTGCACCTTGGTTTGGGTGAAAACCTCCACCCCATTGGCCAAAGCGATTTGATATAACTCGTAGTCTAAGGCATAGCGGCTAATGCCCATTCCGCCCTTGCCGAGCGGTGTTTGTGCCGAATGGCCTTGGTAATGCGTCAGGCGGAAATGTCGAATTTCGGGAATATTGTAGCATTCAAACGGAAAGCCTAAGCGTTGCAACAGTCCTTTGGATTCGTTGCTGATGTACTCGCCACATACTTTATGGCGCGGATAATTGCCAGCCTCGAACAACTGAACCGCTATGCCTTCTTTGCGCAGTAAAATGGCAAGGCTCAATCCGGCAAGCCCTCCGCCGATGATGGCTACTTTCATACTGACAGTTGTTTTTGTGCGGTGCAAAGAAAACGAAATGCCCATTTCCAGTTGATTTGGTAGTTTTCGATACCTGCTTGCCGGAAAAAATGCACCAGTTCGTGACGCGAAAAACCTCTCAAAACTGAAAGGGGCGCATCGTTGCGGGTAAGTGGCGACTTAGCAAACCATCGCGTAAGCCAACGTATGGAGTAATACGCCAAGAAATGGCGGTGTAAATCATTGATAATGAACCCAATGCGTGTGTTTTGATGCGCAAAGCGTAGGAAGTTCACCATTTGCTCGTCGGTAAGGTGATGGCAAAAAAGTCCACAAAGCACCACATCGGGTTGGTGGTTGGGCAACCAGGTTTGAAAATCTTCGCAAACCCATTGCACAGGCAAATCCGGAAACTTGTTTTGCGCAAAAGCCAAGGCTTCGGGCATCAAATCGACCCCCACCAGCTCGACCTTGCACGCCAGTTGATTTCGGCGTTGCCAAATATAATGCAGCATATCGCCACCGCCTGCGCCAATATCGGCGATGGTCAGGGTTTGGCCTTGGCATTGGGCAGTCATCCGCTTCAGCGCACGAAAAGTTAGCTCCGGCCCGCCCAAGTAGCGATTGATGAACAGGATTTCTTCAAAATTTTGAAAAAGGTCGGCTTGGTTTTCGATGGGGTAATCCATCAATTCAAGCTCATAACTACGTTGGGCAAA
>DMHB01000450.1 GCA_003449595.1 Microscillaceae bacterium
ACAAAATTGTATCCTTGGAAAATTGAACAAAAAAGCGCAATGCTATTTGAGTTCTAGCTCATATTTGTTAATTTTGCGCAAAATTTATGCAGAATACTGGCAAGATAAATAATTGGCTCACTATAGGAATATGGCTGCTCATCGCACTCATTCCTGCCTCGGCTATTGGTGCAACCAGCATCAAACCGGAAAAAACAGCTACAAAACCAGCGCATAAAACAGACAAGCAAGATTCAGAAAAAGAAGTTGTTCTTGCTCCTACCTTCGAAGCAGTTATTTCGGTTTCCACTGTTTGGATATTAATAGTTTCTTTCTATTTTTTAAATTTACAACGCCCTGTTGCTTTTTTATTAAAATCCTTTTATTCGGTAACCCTCCCTTTCAATCACGCCTTCTTTAGCAAGATTTTTTGCAAACTTATCGTCATCAAGGCTCCTTAGGCAAAGCTTGCTTGGGCTTTCAACAATCGATTTGCCTATTTCCCACCGCTCAATTTATTTGAATTTGCTACGTGGCACAGCACAGGCCATTGTAAGCAGTTCATCATCATCTACCATAGCAAATTAAAGTTATCATGAAAAATAAATCGACCATCCTCATTCTCACTATTCTGGTGGCCATTTCTTGCTTATATCAGTTGTCTTTCACCTTGATATCAAGAAATATCTACCAAGAAGCTACACAGGCAGCCACCGACAAAAGCGGACTCATCAATTATACCAAAAGACAGAAATACCTTGATTCTATCTGGACCAAACCGGTATATAATTTTTTTGGCATTCAATATACCTACAAAGACATCAAATCTAAAGAACTGGCCTTGGGATTAGATTTGCAAGGTGGTATGCACGTTACTTTGGAGGTATCACCAGTCGAGATTTTAAAAGTATTGGCAGGGAACAGCAAGGATCCAAACTTTTTAAAATCGATCGAGCAAGCCAAAGCTATGCAAGCCAAAAGCCAAAAAGCTTTTGTGGATTTGTTTGCAGAGGTATTTCAAAAAAATAATCCAGGGGTTAAACTTGCCTCAATTTTTACGAATACGGCCAACAAAGGCAAAATAGACTATAATACTTCTGATGCCGAGGTGCTCAAAGTAATAAAGAAAGAAGTAGATGACGCTGTAGATCGTTCTTTCAATATCTTGCGCACACGTATCGATAAGTTTGGCGTTACTAACCCAAATATCCAAAAACTTCAAGGTACTGGCCGCATTCTGTTAGAATTACCCGGGGTCGATAATCCTGAACGAGTTCGGAAGTTGATTTCCGGCATAGCTAAGTTAGAATTTTGGGAAGTTTGGGAAACCCAAGAGATCGCCCCTTACTTAGAGCAGTTCAACACCTATTTGGTGGCTATGGAAAAGAATGAAAAGTCAACCAAGACAAAAACCCAACAAAAAGATGCCAAAGCTGATGATTTGACTGCACAAAGCACTGATAAACAAGACGATGAGCTGGGTGTAACCAAGAAAGAAGAGAAAAAGGAAGGCAAGAAGGAAGAGAAGAAAGAGGCCAAAAAAGAAGAGAAAAATAAAAAAGATACAGCCAAAACCACAGAAGCTAAAAACGAGAAAAAGACAGATTCTGCAAGTGCTCAGAATGGAAAAGATACAACAGACAAAATACAACAAAGTAGTTTCTTCGGCTCTGTATTGATTCCAACCCCTGAGGGTCTGGCGGCAAAACCACAAGACACTGCACGTATCAATGAAATTTTGAATCGTTCTGAGGTGAAAAATATTTTCCCAAGCAACCTCAAGTTTTTATGGTCAGTTAAACCTGAAGAAGAAAATGGCTTGTTGACTTTATTTGCCATCAAAAAAGCAAGAGGAGGTAAAGCACCTTTGGAAGGGGATGTAATCATCGATGCTCGCCAAGATTTTGACCAAAAGTCGCGACCCGAAGTAACTATGCAAATGAATGCCATTGGTGCTAAAAATTGGAAAAAGCTTACAGGTAGCAATGTTGGAAAGCGCATAGCGATTGTATTGGACGACAACGTCTATTCAGCCCCAAGGGTACAAAATGAAATCCCCAATGGAAATTCTTCTATTTCAGGAAGTTTTACCATTGAAGAAGCCAAAGACTTGGCCAATATCTTGAAAGCAGGTAAACTACCAGCCCCAACCCGCATCGTAGAAGAGGCCATTATTGGGCCTTCATTGGGGAAAGAGTCCATCAACCAAGGGCTAATTTCGATGATAATTGGTATGTCAGCTGTAGTATTGTTTATGTTTGCCTGCTATAGTACCAGCGGAAGTATCGCGAATATCGCTTTAATACTCAACATTTTCTTTATTTTTGGAGTATTAGCACAGTTCTCGGCGGTGCTTACTCTGCCGGGTATTGCCGGTATTGCTCTTACGATAGGGATGTCGGTAGATGCGAACGTGCTGATTTTCGAGCGTATCAAAGAAGAATTAAGTATTAAGTCATTAGGAACAGCTATCAAAGCAGGGTTTGAAAAAGCGTATAGTTCCATCATTGACGCCAACGTTACTACCTTCTTAATCGGTGCAATTCTTTACAACTTTGGTTCCGGCTCTATCAAGGGTTTTGCCGTTACCTTGATAATTGGTATTGTATGTTCTTTGTTTAGTGCCATTTTCATAACCCGTCTTATCATTGAAGCACTCACAAGAAATGAGAACCGAAAAATTTCTTTTGATACGTTTCTTTCTAAGCGACTCTTCAAAAATGCCAATTTCAATTTCACCAATATGCGCAGATTTGCTTACATTGGTTCAGCTGTTTTCATTATTGGAGGGATTATTCTCATCGCTGTGCAAGGTGGGCTTAACTTAGGAGTCGATTTCAAAGGAGGACGCTCTTATGTAGTTAAATTTAGTGAGCCGGTGCTGGCATCCGACGCTCGCAATGCTATTAGCAAAACCATCCCAGGAAGTGTGGAGGTAAAAACCTATGGTGGCAACGACCAACTAAAAATCACCACCAGCCACTTGATTGACGATGAAAGCGAAACGGCAGATGCTAAGGTGGAAGATTTATTGAAAAAGGGACTTGTGCCCTTCCAGGCTAAAAAACCTGAAATCATAAGCTCTTCTAAAGTAGGTGGCACCATTGCCGACGATATCAAGAATACTTCACAGATTGCCATTTTGTTCTCGCTCATTGTCATCTTTGTCTATATCTTGGTGCGTTTCCGCAAATGGCAATTTGGCTTGGGTGCCGTAGTAGCTTTGTTCCACGATGTTCTGTTTGTGTTATCAGGCATAGCCATTGCGCGCCTGTTTGGCATTTCGTTTGAAATCGACCAAGTATTCATTGCCGCTATTCTTACAGTAATTGGTTATTCAATCAACGATACAGTGGTTGTTTTTGACCGAATCCGTGAGTTTGCCGGTGAAATTACCCGCAATGAGTTCAAGCAGAAAATGAACGATGCCATCAATCAAACACTGAGCCGCACTGTAGTAACTTCAGGTACTACGTTGATTGTGGTCTTAATTTTACTTTTATTTGGCGGTGAAGTATTGCGTGGATTTTCATTCTCCTTGTTTGTAGGTATTATCATCGGTACTTATTCATCTATTTTCATTGCTTCACCGATTGTACTTGATTTTGTAAAAAAACCCCAGCAAATGCTCGCATCACAAGGAAAAACCAAGAATAATTCTTAAAACATTGAAATATAAGTGGCTTATTGCAGAAAGAGGAGCTCCGAAAAGTATTTTTTCTAAAAAGACGCCCA
>DMHB01000244.1 GCA_003449595.1 Microscillaceae bacterium
CCAACAGGGCTACCGTTACATTGGGGTCTTCGGTGAGGCGATTGGCCAACACGCAACCAGCCGAACCTGCGCCAATAATGATAAAATCGACTTTCATAAGGATTTGTGTTTAGTTCTTATTGTTATAAATGTAAAAAGTTCTAATTGGACTTTAGCAGAATAAAGCTAAAAAAAATAAGCAGTTAATCCAAAATTTTAACTGCTTTCGAGCACTACTTTTTAGCTATGGCCGAAGTCTATAAATTCAATCTTCTGAAGAGTTCTTCATCGCTTAGTTGGTCATCGTCCAGCGAAATATCTTGGTCGGCAGGTAGCCCAAAGCTATCTTGTTCAAATCCTTGTTCTTCTTGATCCGATTTGGCCATCCAAGGGGCTACACTTTGCGCCAATTGCTGAATATTGGTGGTTTGCAGCCACAGCCTGCCCGAGCCGGTCAGGGTTACCAAGGCGGTTTCGCCTCGGCCATACAAAGAAGACAAACGTTGTAAGTTGTAGAGATCCAAAGAAAGCGAGGTTTCAAAAGCAACAATCGAAAAAATATTGACCTGAATGGCATCTTCTTGCAGTTTTTTCTCGACCACTTTGCCCCCGGCGTGCAAGAAAACCATGCCACCGCCTTGTAGCTCTTCCAAGGCAAAGTCTAACCGCAAACCCGAAGCCAAGTTCAATTGGGTGGCCTTGTAAGGCTCGAACCAAGCCCCTTTGGCTGCACACAAAAAAGCACCTTGTTGGAAAACCAAGCTTGCGTTGCTCAACTCATCGACATTGATGGGTACAATTTTTCCAAAACTCGGCGACGAGAAAGCCACTGTGCGGATGTACTCGCTTTGGTTCACAAAATGCGTAAGGTGTAGCCTTGGCTGAGGTTTTTCTTCAGGTTCAAAAGCCGGTGCATCATTGGCCCACACATCTTCCGGCAAGCCCTCGGGTGCTTCTTGCCCTTCGGGTTTGAACAAGTTTTTGACGGCAAACCACAATTTTTCTACCAAAGGTTTTTCCTGCTCTTCTTCAAAAACAGGTGGAGTTTCGTCGTCGTCGTCCTCGTCCGAGGCGCGTGGGTCGTCGCCCCAAGTGTTTTGTGCTTGCGCGATTTCAATATCGGTTTTTACCTCGATGGCTACTTCTTCGTCCACATACAGCAAAGCCGCTGCATCAGCAAGCAGGGTGCGCTGTGGTTCTAAGTTAATCTCCAAAATTTGAACAGCGTTGGGGTCATCCAAAATACGGTAGCCAATGGTGTCCGCTTTCATTATTCTTGGTTTTTGTCTTTTCTGTTTTTGATTTTCTTGTCTTCCAAGTTTTCATTTAAAAACTGGTTGATGGCATCGATGTCATAATTTTGCAAGATTTCGCCAAAAGAATTGACTGTGATGTCCAATTTCTGATCGCCCGGCTTGAACCCTTCCGAGGACTTCTTTTCAGCTTGCTGTTTTTTGTCAGATTTGTCTGTCTTCTTAGCCATATTCCTGATAATCAATAAGTTATACTAAGTTTTTAATCCCCAACTATCATTTGGCAAACAACGACTCTACAAAGGCCATCCGGTTGAATACCTGCAAATCTTCGATGCGTTCGCCTACGCCAATGTACTTGACCGGAATTTTGAACTGCTCCGAAATGCCAATCACTACGCCGCCCTTGGCCGTGCCGTCTAACTTAGTGATGGCCAATGCCGTTACTTCGGTCGCCTTGGTGAACTCGCGGGCTTGACTGATGGCATTTTGGCCGGTGCTGCCGTCCAATACCAATAAGACTTCGTGGGGGGCGTTGGGAATTTGTTTTTCGATGACCCGCTTGATTTTCGATAGCTCGTTCATCAACGGGATTTTAGTCTGCAAGCGCCCGGCAGTATCGATGATGACAATGTCGGCTTTCATTTCCGTAGCTTTTTTCACTGCGTCGAAAGCCACCGAGGCCGGGTCGGTGTTCATCCCGTGGTCAATCACCGGAATACCTACCCGCTCTCCCCAAATTTTGAGTTGATCGACGGCAGCCGCCCGGAAGGTGTCGCCGGCACCCAGCACCACTTTCTTGCCTGCTTGGTGAAATTGCGAAGCCAATTTGCCGATGGTAGTGGTTTTGCCTACGCCATTTACGCCCACTACCATCATCACATAGGGCGTGTCGAGGGTAGGTAGTTCAAACTGTTCGGCATCCGATGAATTATTTTCAGTCAGCAAAGCCGCTATTTCTTCTTTGAGCAGTTGGTCTAACTCGGCAGCATTGGTATATTTATCTTTTTTGGCGCGTGCTTCGATGCGTTCGATGATTTTGACAGTGGTTTCGACCCCAACATCCGAACTAATCAGCACTTCTTCGAGTTCGTCTAAGGTTTCGTCATCAATCTTGGTTTTGCCCAAAATTGCCTTGTTGAGTTTGCCCAGAAAACTTTGCTTGGTTTTTTCTAAACCCTTGTCTAAGGACTCTTTTTTTTCTTTTGAAAATAAGCCAAATAATGCCATAATGCTTGGGAAGGAAGTTGGGTTGCTGTATCGAATTTAGTTAAAAAAAGTGGAAAGCCTTACAAATACAAAAAAAGAAGTTCCAAAATTTGAAACTTCCTCTAACCCCTGCTAATCCACAAGGGGTGGCTTGTTACATCCTGTGCGAATTACTTATATTTAGCAATTACGTCTTTTACATTGTCCACAGGTACGATTTCTTCACGAAAAGTGTATGCGCCGGTTTTAGGCGATTTGACCGTTACGATAACTTTTGCCAACCCTTTTGCTTCTCTGTCGCGGAGGGTAGCCACTACTTTTTTAGCCATTGTTCTTTAACGTTTTGAAGTGATCAATTGCGAATCTGCCCCCAGGCAAGTCCGGTTATTTAATTTCTTTGTGTACGGTGTATCTTTTCAAGATAGGATTGTACTTGCGCAGTTCGATGCGTTGGGTGGTATTCTTACGATTTTTTGTGGTAATATATCTTGAAATACCGGGCATACCACTGTCTTTGTGTTCGGTGCATTCTAAAATGACCTGAATGCGATTACCTTTCTTTGCCATTGCTATAAAAAAGTTTAAGATTGAGTGCTTATCAAAAGGACTGCAAATGTAGCAGCTTTTTTTAGAGATTGCAAATTAACCTGCAAGATCTTTGGGCTCACGATAAACCAGTCAAGTCTTTGAAGACCTGACTGGTTTGCTATCGATTATTTTATCTTTTATGGTTTTGGATTGGCCGTTGCATATTGCCTGTTTATACATTTGTCGAAATTCATTTTTTTCAACTTTTTAACATCCATTACTTGTAATTGTCATTTTTATAAAATACCTTTAACCATATTTAAGTATTAACTTTAAAACCTCTTCTTTTATGAAAAC
>DMHB01000104.1 GCA_003449595.1 Microscillaceae bacterium
TTTTAAACCAAAAATATAGTATGTACTGGACGTTAGAATTAGCTTCTTACTTAGAAGATGCCCCTTGGCCTGCTACCAAAGAAGAACTGATAGATTACGCTATTCGTTCTGGAGCACCTTTAGAAGTAGTTGAAAATTTACAAAAGTTGGAAGATGACGGGCAACCTTATGAGAGCATTGAAGAAATTTGGCCTGATTATCCAACCAAGGAGGACTTCTTTTTTAATGAGGACGAGTACTGAAGGCTTTGCTCGTTCATTGGTTAAACTTATAACATAGCAGTCTCATTTAGAGGCTGCTTTTTTGTTGATAAGCCCACAAAGCTTCGGCTACTACTAAATCTTCGGGGGTGGTGATTTTTATATTTTCGTAAGCACCCTCAAAAGTTGAAATAAACTTCCCTAAAGCTTCCACCACACTGGCATCATCCGTAAAACTATCTTGAAAAGGCTGTTGATAGGCTTGGCGCAATAGCGCTAAATCGAATGTTTGAGGGGTTTGTACCAAACAATACTGGCTGCGGTTGGTAGCTTTTGAGTAGGGAGGGGTTTCCCATTGTCGGATAGAATCTTTGAGGCTGACTACTGCAATGGCGGCTTGGGTTTGTCGGGCTTCTTCAAAGCTGCGTGCAATAATGGCTTGAGTGATCAAAGGGCGCACGCCATCGTGGATGGCTACCAAGCCTTCTGCTGCCTGAATAGCTGCTAATCCATTGCGTACTGATTCAAACCGCGTAGCCCCGCCTGCTACAACCCGATGTGGTATTGCAAAAGCATATTGGTTGCAGAGTGTTTCCCAATACTTAATTTCAGTATCAGGTAATACCACTAATAGTTGCATAGCAGGGTCGAACGCATAGAAACGGCTAATACTGTGCATCAGGATAGGCTTGCCTGCCAATAGTAAAAATTGTTTGGCCAAGCTGCTTTGCATACGTGTACCGGTACCTCCGGCAACCAAAATGGCTATTTTCAATTGGTTGGAAATCGATGAAGCGCTCATAACTTGTGTGGGTCGGATTCAGCTTTCTTTATCGTCTTCGATACCAATATGAATGAGCGCATCACCTTGGTTGATGACCGGCACATTGTTGACACAAATAATATGGCCGGTAGCTGTTGCTTTGATGTCTAACTCAAAATCGCCAAAACCAAAGGGGTCTGTAATCATACCCAAGGTTTGGCCTTTGGTAACATTGCTGCCATTTTTTACAAAGCAGTGAAAAATACCCGAACTTTCGGCTCGAAGCCAAGTGGTATCTACAATCCGACGGGTAACGTGGCGTGCAGCCGGACTATTGGGCATCATACCCAAATGATACATCAGTCTGCGCGCCCCGTCCACTCCTTCACGAATGGCTTCTTCAGACAATCGTAAAGATTCACCCCCTTCATACACCAAAATAGATTTACCCAATTCGGCAGCCTCTAAGCGCAACGAATTTTCTCTAAAATCAGCATTGATGGTAAAAGGGGCTGCAAATGCCTCTGCCAGTTCTAAGTTTTTTTCGTTGTTAAACTTGCACCTGATTTGTGGAAAATTGTATTTGCTGGCGCCTCCTGTATGAAAATCAACCCCATAATCAATCAAAGGGATGATTTTTTTGATCAGCGTATGCGCCACTCGGCTCGCCAACGAGCCGCGTTCAGACCCCGGAAACGACCGGTTAATGTCTTTTCCATCGGGCACATCACGCGAGAAGTTGATAAACCCATAAATATTTAAAATCGGGATGCAAATCAGGTTGCCTTTTGATAGATTGGTGTAACCTTCGCGGAGAATTTGCCGGATGATTTCGATACCGTTGATTTCGTCGCCGTGCATCCCGGCTAAAAAAAGAATAGTAGGGCCTGGTTCAAGGGCACGCGAAACATAAACCGGAATATCAATCAACGTTCTGGTAGGAAGTCGTGCAATGTTGATGGTAAATTGCTTAGATTCTCCCGGTTTAATTTCAATGCCATCAATATTCATAAATAAGTAATATTTTTTGTAAAATAGCCTTTGCTGCCTCAGACCCTTTACAGGATGAGCATAGCATCTCCGTAGCTAAAAAATCGATATTTTTCCTTAATTGCCTCTTCGTAAGCCTTCATTGTCAGGTCATGACCTGCAAAAGCACAAGTAGTCATCAGCAGGGTTGATTCGGGCAAATGGAAGTTGGTAATCAACGAGGTTGAGATTTTAAATTCATAAGGTGCGAAGATGAACTTATCCGACCAAGCATCGGCTGGTTTCAAATGCCCATCTGCCGAAACCGAAGATACTAATGCCTTGAGGGAAGAAATGCCAACGGCGCAAACTTTTTTGCGCGCATCTTTGGCCTCGTTCACTGCTACGGCGGTGGGTTCGGGAATATAAAAGTTTTCTGAGTCGGCTTTGTGTTTGGTCAAATCTTCCACATTGACACTTCGGAAAGTACCCAAGCCAACGTGCAAAGTAATGGGCACAATTTTGACACCTAAAATTTCTAATCTTTTGATCAATTGCTTGGTAAAGTGTAATCCGGCAGCGGGGGCGGCAACGGCTCCTACGTGTTCGGCAAAAATGGTTTGAAACCGTTCTTGGTCTTTCGGCTCGGCCTTGCGCTGGGTATAAATGGGCTTGGGCAAAGGAGTTTCACCAAGTTTATCAATCAGACTATAAAAATCAACCTCCTCTTTGTCGTATAAAAAGCGAATGGTGCGGCCTCTGGAGGTTGTATTATCGATAACCTCGGCTACCAATTCACCGTCTCCAAAATATAGTTTGTTGCCAACACGAATTTTGCGGGCAGGATCTACCAGCACATCCCACAAATGCAGATCGGTGTTCAACTCGCGCAATAGAAAAACCTCAATTTTGGCACCGGTTTTTTCTTTACTGCCAAATAACCGAGCAGGAAATACTTTGGTGTTGTTGATGATAAAAACATCATCTTCTTCAAAATAATCGATCACTTCTTTGAACATTTTATGCTCAATTTTGCCGGTTTGGCGGTGTACTACCATCAGGCGCGATTCGTCGCGTTCTTTGGCTGGATGGAGTGCAATAAGATTGTCGGGGAGCTCAAATTTGAATTCGGATAGTTTCATCGGCGTTAAATTACTGCTTTTTTTGGAGAATCAAACCAGTAACGATAAGGGTATTTAAAAATAAAAGCGCAAAATTACATAATTTCTGACAAGTGTAATGTAAATTTGTAAGGACTTTTACTATACATTTTCGAAAATAGCATACAACTCTTACGATGTTAAAATTTTTTAGATTATTCTGGGAAAGCCTGCTTTTTGCAGCGCAAGCCCTACAGGCCAACTTATTGCGTACTACTTTATCGCTTTTGGGCGTTAGTGTGGGTATTTTCGCCATTGTGTCGGTATTCACCTTGGTCGATTCTTTGGAAAAATCATTGAAAGAAGATTTGGCTTTTCTGGGGAACGATGTGCTTTACATCCAACGTTTTCCTTGGGGATTTGGTGGCAGTGAGTATGCTTGGTGGAAATATTTTCGCCGTCCTTACAACACCATCAATGAATACAAGTCATTAGAAAGAAGCTTGCAAGAAGCCGAAGCCGTAGGGGTAATGGCCTACAAACGCGGGGTAACAGCCAAGTTTAAAAGCAACAGTATGAGCGCATTGCTTTTAGGTGGTATTTCTTACGACATCAATAAAATCAGAACCATTGACATCGAAAAAGGAAGATATTTCACACCTCAAGAAATAGAAGATGGAAAAAATGCAGTCATCATTGGTGCCGATGTAGCGCAAGCCCTTTTCGGCGAAGCAGACCCCGTAGGAAATACCATTAAAGTAAAAGGCGAACGGTTTGTAATAATTGGAGTAATGAAGCGGGAAGGAGAAAATTTCTTTGGCGATACCTCCAACGACTTGCGGTTGTTTATTCCCTATAAAGTATTCGGTAAAATGTACGTAATTGGGCGAAGGGGTATAGAACCTATGATTTGCATCAAAGGAAAAGTAGATGACCCCGGTTTGCTCAAATTGGAAAGTGAGGTGCGGGGAACTTTGCGCACACGTCGTGGACTCAAGCCCTATGAAGAGGACAACTTTGCCATCAATCGGCCTGAATTAGCGCTCAATGCTATTTCTTCTTTGTTTGCAGTAGTCAGCATTGCAGGATGGGTCATTGGTAGTTTTTCCATCTTAGTGGGTGGATTTGGTATTGCCAATATTATGTTCGTTTCAGTAAAAGAGCGCACCAACATCATTGGCATTCAAAAATCACTTGGCGCCAAAAATTATTTTATCCTGTTTCAATTTCTATTTGAAGCCGTTTTCCTAAGTCTAATAGGAGGAACCGTAGGAATTACTTTGGTATTTTTATTGACAAT
This sequence comes from Microscillaceae bacterium, assembly GCA_003449595.1. Lineage (GTDB taxonomy): Bacteria > Bacteroidota > Bacteroidia > Cytophagales > Microscillaceae > UBA8158. Next base: position 4,333 of record DMHB01000104.1, read on the forward strand.
TATACCACAAGATTTTTTTGCCATTATTTTGTCCGCAAAAAATATTATCTTGGGCATTAGTGTAGCTTCGGTGGTTGGCATTATTTCAGGGGTTTTCCCGGCGTGGATAGCCTCCAAGCTCGACCCGGTGGAAGCAATACGAGCTAAATAAAAGACAAGATTTAACTTATTCATCAAAGAAAGGTATGGCATTTTTGGATGATCATTTCATAGAAAAACTCAATACACTCGAAAGAAAAATTCACAGGATATTGGTCAAATGCAATACCTTGCAGAAAGAGCACGACCGTTTGGTGGAAGAAAATATTGCTTTAAAAGAACAAGTCAAAAAACAACAGAGCCTTATTGAAAATTTGAAAAATCAAGAAAAATTTGCTAATATTGTTACTGCAATCACAAACGGAACGACAGACGATGTAGATGGGATGCGTAAAAAACTTGACGAATACATCGATGAAGTAAACAGGTGCATAGAACACCTGAACAAGTGAGGTTTTGGATAGCTCGATTGTTACAATATTGCCTAAGCATATAATTTTTACTTGTGGACGCACAACAACGCCTTTCTATCAAAATAAAAATTGCAGAGCGAGAATACCCTATGCAGGTAGATCCCTCTACAGAAGCATTGTTGCGGGAAGCAGGTAAAAAGCTCAACGAAAAAATATTGGCTTATCGCACCACTTTTCATATAGAAGATCGACAAGATTTACTTTCTATGGTGGCGTTCGACTGTATGGTTGAGTTATTAAATCAAGAAAAAAGCGGGCAAGATGTGCGCCTAAGTTTGCTAAAAAAGTTAGACCACTGGGACGAACTCCTCTCTCAAGCGCTTCAAATCGACTAATCCTCCTTCCTTGGATACTCACCCGAAGTATCTATTCGTTACTTGTTTCTTTTGTGATTGTAGTTTTTGGAAGTTATTCACATTTAAACTATGATCAACAGATGGATATACTCGTTGCCCTTTTGCTCATCATCCTCGCCCTAGGGGTAGGCATCGCCATTGATAGGTTACTCCTTAAAAAAGTACTTAAACGACAAGAAAACGAAGCACACGACAAAGCCTCTTTAGTTATAAAAGAAGCCAAGCTGGCTGCCGAGCAACTCAAAACAGAAGCTGAAAGCATCAAAAGAGATAAAATTCTGGAGGCTAAAGAACGCTTTTTAAAGTTGAAAGCCGAATTTGAAGAAGAAGCTAATAAGAAAAAGCAAATCCTTATCACCAATGAAAACAAGCTCAAACAACGCGAGCAGAATCTGGCCAAGTTGATGGAGCAAAACAAACGCAGAGAGCTTGAAATCAACAGCCTCCGCGAAAACCTCACTGAGCAAAATGAAATATTGGCTCAGAAAAAGGAAGAAGCCGATAAAATGTTGCAAGCGCAAGTCGAACAGTTGCAAAAAATTGCCAACCTCACCGTCGAAGATGCCCGAAACCAATTGATGGAGGCCCTGAAGATAGAAGCGCAAGCCAAAGCTTCCACACAAATCAAAAGTATTGTAGAAGAAGCTAAATTAACGGCTACCAAAGAAGCCAAAAAGATAGTTATTCAAACCATTCAGCGTACTGCTGCCGAGCACGCCATT
>DMHB01000417.1 GCA_003449595.1 Microscillaceae bacterium
CAACAAAAGGTAAAAAAACAAAGTTTTGAAATTGCACAAAAAAAGAAGGCTTTTCAGCCTTCTGTCTCTATGGTGCGTTTGAAAATCAGCATCGTTTCGCATTTACAGCGCCTACTGGTAGGGTGTCGCTCTTCGGTAGCCTTGATAAATTCCCATCCAGAACGTATTTCTTTAGCCAATAACCTTTGAAAACGTGTTCCTGAAGGGGCATAACCGGTTTTAACGATGTGATATTCGATTTTTTGCATTGAATAGTACCTAAAACAAGTGTGTTTGATGAATTATTTTCTTGTACGGCATTACAAGTAAAAGGTTGTGTAAAATAGTAATTTTCCAAGAAAAACACCCCAGCATTAGATTGCATTAGGGGAGATTTGTCGCACCAAATCGCGCCAAGCTGCTAACTCAGGTTTTCCGGGTTTGCGCTCCCCAAAAAACTGTGCTATCAGTTCTCCTGTCTGATCAAATAATTCAATACTGGTTACAATGCCATCAGCTGTAGGCTTTCTGACTACCCAAGCCGTATGGATTTGATCTTGCCGCAGGTGCATATTAAAAGCAGGATCCAATACATTGAGCCATTGATCTATAACTTTGATGGTTTTTACCCTTCCAATGTGTATTTGGATATTTCCTTTATTTCCTGCAAAAATCATAATAGGAAGCTGTATATCAGCGGCTTGCTCTAATAGTGGCCGTATGTGATGGGTTGAAACCTCGTAAGCAAAAGTTTTATCGGCCAGTTGAAGTGCGTGCAACCGGTGTAACTGGAAGTTTTTCAACATTTTAAAAAAATCGTGGGTGTCTTGCAATTCAGCCCAATCTTTATGAAAAGCCTCCACATCAATGTCAGTAGCATAGGTTGTAGCTTCAAAACCGGGCAAAGGCTGAATCGGGGTTTGATCTGGGCTTGTAAACTGCTCTACAATCTCAAAATAAGCCTCTAAGTTGCTTTCTTCTTGTAAAAACACTTTCAATATAGCCTCACCTGCCTTGTCGAAAATTTGTAAACTACGAACCACGCCACGCGGAGTTTCTTGTACAACTGCAAAACCTACGTGCCAAGCGTGAAAAAACATTCTTGTTTCGATAGCACCAATACTTTGCCCAATTCCGTGGAAGGTCGATATTTTTTCGAACTTGCCTTTGTGTTCCAACACACAAGATTCATTGCGCGTCAAGGCCATTACATAGCCCAAACGAGGTAGTTGTTTGGCAAAATCTTCCCATTGCCCCTCCAACCGTTGGCAGGTTTGGCCAATATCGGTTGCTAACAGGGCAGCTTCGCCTACGCCTAAATATTTGGATATATCACGGATGCGCCACTGAGGATTTTCTGCTTTTATTTTTTCCCACTGCGACTTGAGCTGGGCTGCTTCGGCCAAGGTTTGCGGTTGTGAAATAGTCTGCTCCATAAAATGAATGATTTAGGTTTAAAAGAATACTTTGGGTTATGAACTGGCTACTATCTACTAATGACCAAAGGAAAGCCTTTAGGATGTTGAATAATGGCCACAGGATATTGATAGCATTGGCTGACATTGGTTTCGTTTAGAACAAGGGAAGTTGGCCCTTGGGCAATGGTGCTGCCTTTTTTGAGTAACAGTAAAGTGTCGGCATACTGTGCTGCTAAGTTTAAGTCGTGTAAGACAGCCACGACACCCCATTTTTTTTGCACTGTAATAGCTTTGATAAAACTCAATAGGTAATGCTGTTGTGCAAGATCCAAAGCACTGGTTGGCTCGTCTAAGAATAAAATCTTGCCAACTCCTTCGGCATCGTGAGACCAAAGTTGTGCTAAGATTCTGGCAAGCTGGATTCTTTGTTTTTCGCCTCCCGACAGGGTAAGGTAGTTTTGTGAAGCAAAAGAGAGGGTTTGAGTGGCTTCCATTACCTGGCTTATGATAACTTGATGGGTATTGAGCCGAGCGGGTTGGTTGAGCAATCCCATCTGCACGACCTCCCAAGCTGTAAATGGGAAATTGACCGGTTGTTCTTGCATCAATACCGCTCGAAGTGGAGCTAATTGTTCCGGTTTGTAGGTTTGTTTGGCCTTTCCATTAAAGTTAACACGTCCCTCGAAGCCGGTTAAATCGCCAGAAATAATTTTAAGTAAGGTGGATTTGCCCGCACCATTGGCACCTACCATCGCCATAAACTCGCCCGCTTGGATGTGAAAACTTACTTCATCCAAAATAATCTTATTCTTGACTGCATACGATACATTTTCTACTTCAAGCAACATTACTCAAATCATTTGTTTTCTATATTTGAACAATAACACAATGAAGAAAGGCGCACCCAGAAATGAAGTTACAATCCCCAAAGGCAGCTCGGCAGGAGCTACCAAAACCCTGGCAAGCAAATCGGCCCAAAGCATTAGCAAAGCCCCAACTAAAGCGGTCATCCGCAATACTTGTTTGTTTTCAGCCCCCAAGCTCATTCTTACAAGATGAGGCACTACCAATCCCATAAAACCAATCACTCCGGCAACGGCTACCGTCGCACCCACAGATAAGGCTGTTGACAAAATGACCACTCGTTTGACACGCTGAACGCGATACCCTAAAAAATAAGCTTCGCGCTCGCCCAAGGCAAAAGCATTCAATGCGTTGGAATGGGTATAAATCAATCCATAGCCCAATACCACAATCGGACACATAACTGCCAACTTTGACCAATTAAGACTGCCCAAGCTTCCCATACTCCAAAAAGTAAATGAACGAATGGCAGCATCATCAGCAAAAAACAAGGTCAGCCCAATGGCGGCGCCTGCCAATGCGTTGAGCGCCACACCTGCCAAAATTAAAGTTGAAATACCGGTGCGCCCCTGATGCCCGGCTATTTGATAGGCCAGCAGGGTTACACCTACCCCGCCTGTAAAAGCTGCTACCGGTAAAATATAAACACCCAACAAGTTTTTGAGTGAAACTCCAATCAAGAAGTGTCCAAAAACCATTACCCAGACTGCCATCAGCGCTGCACCACCCGATACGCCCATCAGCGCAGGTTCTACCAGGGGGTTGCGAAACAAACTTTGCATAGCCGCACCACTGCTCGCCAAGGCAGCCCCAATAAATACGGCACCAACTACACGTGGCAACCTGATTTCCCAGAAAACAAGTGCCTGCTGAGGCGTATGCCAAGCCCATTCCAGGCCGAGTGGTTCGGCCAAAATACTCATCAGCTGATACCAAGAAATAGAGACAGCTCCCACCCCGGTTACTGCCAAAAAGCTAATCACCAACAAACACAAAGTGCCCAACACAATACTCCGTTGACGAACACTACGACTCCTATGCCACTGTAACAAAGAATCTGCGTTCAGCACTTTGTCGGGCTTTGGCGATTGCGTTGCTGCTATTTTCTCAGGAAAGGTTGAAACATCAGTCATCATAACGATAGGCGTTAAGGAGTTGCCTGTATCAACAATTGTGAAGAAAGTTCTTGCACCGCCTGGCCTAACCGTGGACCAAAGCCAAGCAACAACAAATCATCTACGGCAATAAGCTTGGCCGACTGCCCCGCCGGGGTTTGTGCTATACCGGGTAGTTTGAAAACAGCCTCTTTGCCACCCAAGCTAACCAAACTACGGGTAGTAACTAAAATCACCTCGGGGTTTGCTGTAACCATAGCCTCGGCGGTAAGGGGTTTGTATCCTTCAAATCCTTGCATCGCATTGATCCCCCCTGACAACTCAATAATGGCCGATGATTTTGTATTATTCCCGCCAACCATCAAGGTGCCTTCGCCGCGCGCCAAAATAAATACTACTTTGACTTTCTTACTTTTTACACGCTCTACTGTGGCAGTGGCTTTTTCTAAGTCTTTTTGCAAAGCTGATAAAAGCGCCTCCCCTTCTTGTTGCTTGCCAAGCTTCTCGGCTAAGTCGGCAATCATTTTCTTTGTACCCTCAACTGTGGGCACTTGGTCAATCAAGAAAAACTGCGCTGATTTCTTTAGTTGTTCTACCACTTCGGGCGGGCCGGCTTCGGAAGAGGCCAAAATGATATCGGGTTTCTGAGATAATACCCCTTCTGCATTGAGGGTGCGCACATAACCTAATTGGGGTAATTTGGTAGCTTCGTTAGGGAAATAACTCGATATATCTACGGCAGCCACTTGACTCCCGACTCCTAATGCAAAAACAGTTTCTGTAATAGTTCCCCCGAGGGTTACAATTTTAGGAGCTTTGGCCTTCGCATTAGTCGCTTTTTGCGCTGCCTTGTCTCCTTGCCCACAACTTTGAAGCAAGACAAGACCTATAAAACATATTCGTATTAAAAGTGCCATAAAATAGATGGGTAATGAATGATGAGGCAATTTTAATTTTTATTTAGATTAAATCCAAATAAGAATAAGAAAAAAAATTATGCGCCTTCCATCCAAGCCAAAATGGCATCTTTGGAGTCGCGCAGCCCTTTATAAACCAGACTTTCTTCGCTCATCGTAGCAATGGCTGTCCGAAGGGCCAAACGCGCCTCCGAATCGAGTTGACCCACCGGCTGAAAGTAGGTTCGGATGGTAAACATCAGCGCATTTACAGCGGGAAAGCCGGTCAAGGTTTGCCGTTCTACCCGCACAAACAAGGTGGGATTTTGAAGGTCAAATTGCCGCCCTGCCCATTCATTCACATCAAATGATGTAGGGGGTTCGGGGTGGTGGTTCAGCCTGCAATCCGTAGTAAGCCCCCAAGCAAATCGTACAAAGCTTCCTTTGCGCACAATGGCCTCCAGCATTGGGCGGTATTGCTTGCGCAGATTTTCCATTCCGGCCACAGGCAAATGCACTTCAGAAAAAGGACGACCTATTTTTTCGGCTGGCGACCAATAATTGGGTGCGCAAAGATGAATGGCCGCCAAATAATCGGTGTGCTCGGCCAGTTGCCAGATGGCCACGTCTTCCTGTATTTGATCTGCCAAAGCATCCCATAAATTGGAATAAAAACTAAGGTGGCTTATCAGTTTATACTGCGGCGAAAGAATGAATTTTTGTTGGGTATGCCTGCAAACCAATAAAAAACCTGCGGGATGAGGCTTTAGCTCGAATAGATGCGGATGCTCTTGCAGAAGCCTATGAACACAGAAAGCCACTACTTCTTGTTCTGTTTCTACTGGAAGCTGATGCGTTAAGATATATTTTTGAAGATTTTCACGCCGACAAAGCTGCTTGTTTCGTGCATATATCTCAAAAAAATCGTCGAATTGAAAAATACACGCCTCATCATCAACAGAAAGCCCTTGCACAGCAGGCAAGGGCTTTAATCCGGGGGTAACTTCGTATTTTCCTGATAAAAAAGGTAAATAAGGAGAGCGCTGTTGCGATAAAATTTCAGCATCCCAAAAGCTTTCCATTGGTTTCGCAGTTTATTGAACGCCCCTCAACCATTTTTCAAAATTGCGCTTTTCAGCAGCGCCATTTTGTTTGTTCTCGGGAATGAACCGGTATTCGAGTATAGGATTCTCGCCCAGTACCACTTCTATATCCAAATAACGATCGTCGCGTTTGACTTTGAAGACAACTTTATCGCCTATTTTGCGCGCATTGACGGCTACGGTTACATTATCAAATCCTTTGCTATCGATGGCTATGATTTCGTCGCCCACATTCAATCCATATTGATAAGCCGGACTATTGCGTCTTACAAAAGTAATGACATTGGCATTGTTCAAGTTGGCACCAAGATATACCTCGCCGGGTTTTTTCAAGCCTTTTTGGACGTTGTAGCCCACATACTGCCAAAGTTTTTCATACTCAACTGTGGCCGTACCATTGATGAAGCGATCGAAAAAGTCGGTCAAATCTTGTCTCATCATCGCTTCAGCCGCCGCTTTGAACTCTTGCTCTGTAAAACCACGGTCAAGCGATTTGTAATACGTGTCATACAATTGCTTCATCAAGTCATCCAAGTTTTTCTGGCCGTTGGTATGCTGAATGAGCATCAGGTCGAGCGCCATCGCTATCACGGCTCCTTTGGGGTAATAAGAAATAGTCGAATTGTTAGAGTTTTCGTTGGGACGATAGGCTTTGATCCAAGCATCGAAACTCGACTCGCCGGCAGATTGCACCAAGTTGCCGGGCGTGTTTTCAACACTGTTGATACGATCTATTTGGGCTTGTATAAACTCCGTTGGGCTAATCAACC
>DMHB01000416.1 GCA_003449595.1 Microscillaceae bacterium
AGGCGATGTCAGTAGGACAATGCACGGTTAGATCTACTTGAAACCAAATTGATATTTTTGTGCCTATAGCTACCTCCTCGGTTACATCCCACCCTGCTTGCGTACTTCTGATAGCAGTTTTGGCTGCCTCAATGATAGCCATATCGAAGTCTGTATCTATAGGCGGGTCAGGATAAGCAAAATTCGCTATTGTTTTGGTGGAGTCGAACTCAAAATCTATAAAAAAGCGTGTGTGAAGGCATTTTGAAATGAGCAAGGGTTCGTAGTGTGTCCAAAGATAGCGTTGTACGGCTTGCAAAAAGGCTTTGCCTGTGCTGTCTTTTTGATACACTGGCGCAGAAAGCATAGGCTGGCAGACTGCCCGATGAACGCTACACAAATAGCATAGTAACAAACACATCAAAATGGCGCTACAATGATTTTTATTTGCATTGAACTTGGCTTCCATACTTTGTTATCAATTTGGTTTTGCTTTATCAAGTTGACTTTATCTAAACATTTAACCAGAAAACGACGAATTTTTCCTGTGTTGGTACAATATCGGCTTCAGTAGTTAAATTTTAATGATTAGCCCGGTTTTACCGAATTAAAACGATAGTTCAGTTGGTCCATAAGGAAAGAAGTATTTGCCTGAAATCCATTCTTCAGACTTGGTAGTGGTATTCACAAAAGGTTCAAACTGAAATAAAAGAGCTTCCTCAAAGAAACGATCCTCAGCTTGTTTTATCCCACCTGATGAGCAATGGCTAATAGTTACAGTAAAAGCCCAAATGATTGGGGTATCGATCATTATATCAGGAACAACCCAATCTGGAGCAGAAAAATCCAAAAATTGAGTAAATATTCGTTGCAAGATGGTATCAGTATGTTTTGAAAAAGCAACCGAACTTATTTTTTCGTTTGCATCAAAGCTAAATTTGACAAAAAAGAATTGTTTAATACACATTTGCGAGAACTCTTGCTCAAAGTGATTCTTTATAAAATCTCGGAGTTCAAGATCGAGAAACTTTGTATAAATCAATCTTCCTAAACCTTTTGGATTTCGTATAGATGCCCCAAGCCAAGGTATGAATACTATGGTTGAATCACGTTTACTTTTAACGGGTGATAATATCTTTACAGACAGTGAGTCTTGGTTAGCTTCATCCAAAGTTTGAGCTTGAATTTCTGGTATTAATACATCAAGGGACAATAGCAGCATAATTGCTGCTAAAATCAATTTGTATGGGAGGATTTTCATAGGATTTATTTTTTACTGACAACCAGCGGGCGCACCTTTTTAGCCATTCATCAATGAAGCAACAATCCTTTCACCTATTTATCTGAGAATGCCCCTATTTAAATATAAGCTTAATCGCTATAATTTTGAAGCATTCTTAGGAAGAAATCCAAATTTTACCGGTCTTTTTTGTAACAAACTTTACCCCAAAGCAAAAAAACCTGCCGTTTTTACAAACAACAGGATTCAAAATTTGGCGGAATGGACGGGACTCGAACCCGCGACCTCCTGCGTGACAGGCAGGCGTTCTAACCAGCTGAACTACCACTCCTTGGTTAAATGAGTGGCAAAGATAAGGTCTTTTTTTTGAACAAAAAAATTTTCCTTCATTTTTATCCTTCTTGTTCGATATATTGGTGCACAAATGCCTGTAAATCAGGAAAAAAAGCTAAGAAATCCTCCTCGAAAGCCGCAAAGCCTTGTTCCAGATCGTGCAGGGCGTTTTCGATGCCGGGGTTGTATTTGGCGCGGGTGGCCATCCGTTTCAGTGCCCGGTCGATGGCCCATAGTTCGGCATAATTGACCAACCAATTGTTTTGGATCATGTGGGGCAGCATCTGTTGCACGCGCTCGGGTAACTGGCTTTCATACGTTTTGAGGATGGTATAAGTATTTTGGGCAAACTCTGGCAGGGTTTCTTGGGCGTATTTCGGCCAGTGGATGGCCAAGAAGTGGTCGTAATAAATGTCCACAATCACTGTGGCATAGCGCTGGTAGGTGGGTGCCAATCTGGCCACACTTTTTTTTACTACCGGATGCGTATCCGTAAATTGGTCAATTTGGCGGTGCAGGTGAATTCCCCGCACCACCTGTTCAGAAAAAAGCGGCATATCGCGCCCACGCACAAAATCGCCAATGAAATTGCCCACCATCAGCTCGGCTTGCCTGCCCGAAAGGTGGAGGTGCGCCAAGTAGTTCATTTATTCGATGATTTTCATTTCGTTGATCAAATACCCGGCCTCGGCATATTTGTCGATGATAAACAAAATGTAGCGAATATCGGCAGTGATGTTGCGTACTTGGGTTGGGTCATACATTACATCGCTCATCGTACCCTCCCAGTTACGGTCGAAATTGATGCCCACCAGATGTCCTTCGGCGTTAAGCACCGGACTGCCAGAGTTGCCGCCGGTGGTATGGTTGGAGGCAATGAAGCAAGTACGTACCGTGCCGCCGTCGGCATAGCGTCCAAAATCGCGGGCATCGTAGAGTTGTTGCAACTTTTCGGGCACAAAATAATCGGCAACTTGGTTGGCTTGTTTGCCTTTTTCGATGATTTGGTCTAAAGTCGTAAAGTATTCGTAGCGTTGGTTAGGTTCGGGATTATAGCCTGCTACCGTGCCATAAGTAAGACGCATCGTAGAGTTGGCATCGGGGTAAAACTTGCGGTCGGTTTGCATTTCGCGCAAGCCAGCCACATATTGGCGCATCAGCGGGTCGATTTCGGCCATCGTTTGGTCGAATATGGGTTCTACTTGGCGCAGGTATTTTTCTAAAAACTGCCTAAAAAGCTCGACGGCGGGGTCGTTGATAATTTTTTCAAGGTCGAGTGCCGTAAAATTGGCCAATACTGCCGAAGCTTTCTCTTTGGAAGCCAACAGCGAATTATCGAAAATATACTGGGCATAGCGCGCAAAATCGCCTTGGAACTCATTCTGAATCTTGGCATAAACCGCCGGATGCAGGGCTTGGGGAATGTCGTTATAGTAGGCTTGCAGGCATACGGCCAAGAGTTGCCTATCGATGTTGGCATCGTAGTTTTTAAAATGTCCTTCGACTCGGCGTTTGATTTTATCCAATTCTTTGTCCGAAAACTTATCCACAAAGGCGGTAAACTGATAAGCCAAATACAAAATATCGGCACCAAAAACGGCCTCGTTGATGTATAGCTCGGCCAAGTTTACCTTTTCGAGGGTTTGGTAATGTTTGGCCAAATCGGGCAGCACCTGGGCATAGCGTTGTTTGCGGGTTTCGTCTTGGGCGCACCAGTTTACAAATTGCCCCTCCAAGTCGCGCTTGCGCTGAAGGGCATCCATTTTTTTCAGTCCACGGTTCTCGCCAATCCATTTCTTATAGGCATTGGCGATGCTGGCTTGTTCGGCGGCATATTTGATGCGGATTTCGTCGCTGGCTTGCATCGCGCTGTTGATGATTTCGAGGCGTTTTTCGCGCAAAGCGATGCGGTAAGGGTTGGTTTTCTCGACCAATAACTCGACGGCATACGAAGTAAGGTACTCTTGGGTGCGCCCCGGGAAGCCCAAAATCATCGTAAAATCTCCTTCTTTGATGCCTTTCAGCGAGATGGGGAAAAAATGCTTGGGTTTATAAGGCACATTTTCTTTGGAGTAGGCAGCCGGTTTGTTGTCTTTGTTGGCATAGACCCTGAAAAGCGAGAAATCGCCGGTGTGTCTGGGCCACATCCAGTTGTCGGTGTCGCCGCCAAACTTGCCTATGCCGTCTGGCGGAGTGCCGACTAAGCGCACATCCTTAAAAGTTTCGGTAACGAAAAGATAATACTCGCTTCCATAGTAAAACGGCTTGATGACGGCCTCGTAATGCGAATCTTTTTCGATGCCTTTGCTGATTTCCTTGATTTTGCGCTCTATTTCGGCCTGGCGTTGGTTTTCAGTCATTTCAGGCGTTACCCCACTGAGTACCTGCTGGGTTACATCCTCAATGCGCACAATGAAGGTAACTTTTAGTCCGTCGTTGGGCAGTTCTTCATCTTTGTTTTTAGCCCAAAAGCCATTGCGCAAGTAGTCTTTTTCTACGCTGCTGTGCGACTGAATTTGTGCGTAGCCGCAATGGTGGTTGGTAAGCAACAAGCCTTCTTCGGAGATGATTTCGCCGGTACAGCCTCCGCCAAAGAGCACGACGGCATCCTTGAGGCTCGACTGGTTGGCACTGTAAATTTGCTCGGCGGTTAGCTTCAGCCCTTTGGCGCGCATATCGTCATAGTTGAGCGCCTGAATGAAAATAGGCAGCCACATTCCTTCATCGGGAGGAGTAGCGACGCTGAGGCGGCTTATCAGCAACCAGACAACCATCCAGCTATATTTTCGAGGTTTGGTCAAAAACTTATACATTGCAAGTCCGTTT
>DMHB01000147.1 GCA_003449595.1 Microscillaceae bacterium
AACATCATCGACCAATGTGTGGCACAAGGCGTGCCTTTCGCCCGCGAATATGGAGGGCTATTGTCTAACCGTTCGTTTGGCGGGGCGCAAGTATCACGTACTTTCTATGCTCGTGGCCAAACCGGCCAACAACTTTTATTGGGTGCTTACAGTGCTATGAGCCGTCAAATTGCCAATGGCAAAATCAAACTTTATCCTCGCACAGAAATGCTCGATGTGGTAATGGTTGACGGGCGTGCGCGAGGCATTATCACACGCAATTTAGTAACCGGTGCCATTGAATCGCACAGTGCCCACGCCGTTTTGCTTTGCACAGGTGGTTATGGCAATGTTTTCTTCCTTTCTACCAATGCAATGGGTTCTAATGTTACGGCAGCTTGGCGTGCTCACCGCAAAGGTGCTTATTTTGGCAACCCTTGTTTTACACAAATTCACCCTACTTGTATTCCTGTATCGGGCGGACACCAGTCTAAGCTTACGCTGATGTCTGAGTCGCTCCGCAACGACGGACGCGTTTGGGTGCCTAAAAAAGCCGGTGATACTCGCAACCCTAATGAAATTCCCGAAGAGGAACGAGATTACTTCTTGGAGCGAAAATATCCTTCTTTTGGCAATCTTGTGCCCCGCGATGTGGCTTCGCGCAATGCCAAATATGTTTGTGATGAAGGAAAAGGAGTCGGCCCCTCAAAGTTGGCGGTTTACCTCGATTTCAGAGATGCCATCAAACGCGATACCTACAATGTGATCAAGCAAAAGTATGGCAACTTGTTTGACATGTATCAGCAAATTACCGACGAAAATCCTTATGAGCAACCTATGCGTATTTATCCGGCGGTGCATTATACAATGGGCGGACTTTGGGTGGACTATAACCTGATGACGACCATCCCCGGGTTGTATGCTTTGGGCGAGGCCAACTTCTCTGACCACGGTGCGAATCGGTTGGGTGCCAGTGCCCTGATGCAAGGCTTGGCCGACGGCTATTTTGTAATTCCTTATACCGTGGGTGATTACTTGGCGACTATGCCCGCTGAACGAATTTCGACAGACCACCCCGCTTTCAAAGAAGCCGAACAAGCGGTTCATAACCAAATTAATACCCTACTCAGCATCAACGGAACCAAAACCGTTGACGAGTTCCACAAAGAATTGGGACATATTATGTGGGATTACTGTGGTATGTCGCGCAATGCCGAAGGTTTGAAATTGGCTCGTGAGCGTGTCAGAGAACTGCGCGCTGAATTCTGGAAAAATGTGAAAGTAACGGGTACTAACGAAGAATTCAACCAGACGCTCGAAAAAGCTGGCCGTGTGGCCGATTTCTTAGAGCTTGGCGAATTGATGATAGTAGATGCGTTGAATCGTAACGAGTCTTGTGGAGGCCACTTCCGTGAAGAGTTTCAAACCGAAGATGGCGAAGCAAAACGCGATGACGAAAACTACGCCTATGTGGCCGCTTGGGAGTATAACGGTGAAAACCAAGACTATACGCTACACAAAGAGCAACTGACGTTTGAAAATGTAAAACTCACTCAGCGCAGCTACAAATAATTTGGTTTAACCTTAAGCATTGAAATGGTATGAATTTAACACTCAAAATCTGGAGACAAAGAAATAGCCAAGATAAAGGCAAAATAGTCGAATATAAAGTAACTGACGTATCGCCCGATATGTCATTTCTAGAAATGTTGGACGTGCTCAATGAAGATTTACTGAAAAAAGGTGAAGATCCGGTAGCTTTCGATCACGACTGTCGCGAAGGCATCTGTGGGATGTGTAGCTTGTATATCAATGGCCGTCCACACGGACCTAAACAAACGACTACTTGCCAGCTGCATATGCGTTCTTTCAAAGATGGTGAAACGATTTACATCGAGCCTTGGAGAGCCAAAGCTTTCCCCGTGGTGAAAGACTTAGCAGTTGACCGTTCTGCTTTCGACCGCGTGATTCAGGCCGGAGGCTTTGTTTCTGTCAACACTGGTGTAACGGTAGATGCCAACGAAATTCCTATCCCGAAAGAAATAGCCGACCAAGCCTTCGATGCCGCTACTTGTATTGGCTGCGGTGCTTGTGTGGCGGCTTGTAAAAACGCCTCTGCTATGCTATTTGTATCGGCCAAAGTATCGCAATTTACGCTTTTGCCGCAAGGACACGCCGAGCGTAAGTCGCGGGTAGAGAAAATGGTGGCACAAATGGACGAAGAAGGCTTTGGCTCTTGTACCAACACCGGCGCTTGCGCTGCTGAGTGTCCCAAAGAAATTTCTTTGACCAATATTGCCCGTATGAACCGCGAATATTTGGCAGCCAAGATTACCTCGAACAACGTGTAAAACTTATCGAGATAAAACCAAATCAAAAAGGCTATCTGCTGGTATTCAGCGATAGCCTTTTTATTTGATGGCTTAAAAGAATTTTTACTTCACATTGACCAGCACCCCATTGACCCAATAATTGCCTGTTTGGGTTTTGAGGTTATAAACACGGCTGGCTTTTTCTACACTTTTCTGCGCATCTACTAAGGTAGCAGTTATTACTTGTTGAGTGGTTACATCATAGAAATACACTTGGTCGCCGGCTTGTAAAGCAGAAGCTTGTTTGACTCCTACAGTCGTTTTAACAGGATGATTGGGCGTACAAATCAACTCATACGCAGGCATTTGAGTTGATTGAGCACTGGCAAAACTTACCGAAATTGGCTCGAAGTGTAAGGCAAGTAATGGGTAGTTACCTGAGTGAATGTCGATAGCCAATACTTGGTTTTGAACAGACAAAGCTCCATTGGCATCCATCCCTAAAAGTTTATCCTCCGGTTGAATGGTTGCAATAGATTTGCTGCTGCCATCTGCTAAAGTAACTTGTGCCTCGGCAGGAAAACAGCTTGCGGAAGTAAATTCAGATTTGCCCAAAAAACTATTCTGGTCGTTGAAATAAAGTGCTAATCCCGTTCCGGGTTTATACTCTTGGGTTCTTTCATTGTAACTATCTTCGGTTAGTTGTACTACTAACTCCTGTACCATCCCTTTTTCGCAAGCATACATGGCAAACTCTCTAATATCATTGTAAGTCTTGCCTACTTTTTGCAATTCTATTTCAAGATCACCACGAATTTTTCCGATGGGATCTTTACTGAAATCGTA
>DMHB01000082.1 GCA_003449595.1 Microscillaceae bacterium
TTATTGCGTTGGTTGGTTTCGTCGGTACCAAATTGAGCACCATTTACGGTAGCACGGTTGCGATAATCGGCAGCGTGCCAGTCTAAAGCCTGTACAAAACCTACGTTGACCTTGAAGGCAAAGCGATCGTTGAAGGCTTTGGCATAGCGAAACCCTACATCATACATAGGGCTGGTAGGGGCGGCGTTCGAGTTGATGTGCATCACACCTACTTTGGCATAACCACTGAAGCCTTGGTATTGGAAAGGATTTTTGCTGTTGATAAGCAAAGTGCCATTGATAGCGCCGGGACCATACAATACAGAAGAAGCGCCTGGTAAAAGTTCTACGCTTTCGACATCAATTTCTGAAATACCAATCAAGTTGCCGGGCGAAAAAGCGAGTCCGGGGCCTTGGTTATCTACACCGTCGATCAGTTGAAGCATACGAAAATTGGCGTTTCCTCCAAAGCCTCGGGTGTTGGGTGCTTGAAAGTTGATACTTTGGGTATTCATATCTACCCCTTTGATATTTTGTAATGCCTCATAGAAATTTGAAGAGGGGCTGTTGCGAATGGCCAACAAATCCATCTTTTCGATGGTAACCGGCGACTCCAAAATGCTTTCTTCTACTTTGGATGCTGAAACAACTACTTCCTGTCCGGTAATAGTTTGCTCGCTGAGGCTGATGGATAGGCTATTGTTAGAGCCATCAAACAAAACCTCTTGGGTTTGATATCCTATACTCGAAATGACCAAGGTAAAAGGTGGTGTGGTTTTACTATTCAAAGTAAAATTGCCGGAGGCATCTGTGATAGTACCCGCTACCGTTCCTTTAATAATAATACTGACTCCGACAAGAGGCTCATTGGTGTCTGTATCGACGATGTTACCAGAGATGGAATTTTGTGCAAGCACAAAATTAGAAGCACCGAGTAGGCATAGGATAAAGGACAATATCCTAAGGATAGGTATAGATTTTGCCATACAAAAAGATTGAATAAAGTTTTAGTAAAAGTACTTTGTAGCAAAGATAGGCGAATTTCAAAAAAACATACCTGAAATTGTCAGGAATTTATTCTAAAATCCTTGTGATGGTCAAGAGGAGGTGTTGCGCAATAAATCAGCTAAAATTTGCTGAAAAGGTTTTGCCCAACTTTGTTGTGGATTTTGACCTAAATCGGCGCGTACTAATTTTTCTATTTCAGAGGCATCTACTTGGTCAACTAACTGCGGATAAAGTATCCGAAATTTTTGCATTACCAAATCTTCAATGCGCATTTGTTTTAACAGTTCTTCTTTGATTTGTTGTTTCAGGTTTACCTCAATGACACTTTCAGCTTCTTGCTGAAGATAGGTAGGGTTAGGCACCACTTTGCCGTTATCATATTGCGAAATTTTTTGATCCAACCAGTTGATAAATGTGGGTGTGTCCATCGCATTCAGCTCGATGCGATAATTACGCAACCATTCTGTCCAAGTTGAAAAATAAGTAGTGGCATCTACATCAATAGGTTTTAGGGCATTAGGTTGTTGCTCATAGTTAAGTACGTATTGCGCCGGATTTTTTTTCGACTCGTTTTCTAAACGTTCTACTTCTAACCCCATTTGCAACCCTTCCCAAGGCTCTAAGCCGATGTTAATGATCTTGACTTTGCGCTCAGGGCGTGCTCTGGTGGCTCCTTGTAAGGCTTGGTAAATCAGGGTGCCTGAAATATCGGCATCGTGAATGCAAAAGAAAATCAGTTCTTCTTCGGTATTGGCCAACAGGTCGATGACATCGCGGGCAGCCCGGCTGGCAAAGCCCTTGGAGGTTAGCAAAGCGCAATCGTGCCGCTCGCAAAATCCGGCTTCTTTCAAGATTTCAAAAAAGCCCTCTTTTTCTGAGTATAAAATTTTGTTGAAGTTGTACACCGGACGGCGATACTTTTCGACATTTTTTGTACCCAACTTCATTTCCTGATGGGTATGTGGGTGCAAAAGTGTTCCTCGTTCATCGCGATAAATGCCATCTAAATCTTGCCCCAATTCTTGCTCATAATCGGTAATGATATTGGAAAAATTAGCATACTTCAACTCTTTGCCGGTTTTTTCGATGACAGAGGGGCGCAGCACATAGTACAGTTGCCGGAGTGAGTAACGATACTGCCCTTCGCCCGAAGCTTTGGCAATGGCTTGGTTGATATGTTCAATCACTACCTGTTTTTGTGAAGGGCTTCGTTCTTGCCAGAATATCATTTCTTCGGACGAAGCCCTATGCGTTTGTTTTTTGAGTGCTGTAAGTGCTTTCGGAATAATGTTGGCCAGTAATTCGGCTACGACAGCCATATCAGGCTCTTTCCCATTGCTGACAATGGGCATATAAGGCGTGATAATGTTGATCCAAATGGTAGGATAAGTTTTGAGTTTAGGCGTATCGAAAAACTCATTCAGTCCGCAGCCAAAAAGCGAAACTTTCTTGTCGCCATAAATCAGGCTAATTTCTCCGGTAATGGGTGTTTTGTTGACAAAAAAATGGGTTTGCTGTTGGCCGTCATTGCGGGCAAATACTTCTACTACCACTGGTATTTCGGCAGATAAAGCGCCTTTATTGGGCTGAATGGTAAAAGTGCCGTACTCTTTCAAATAAACCGGAAACTCAGGAAGTGCTCCCACGTATCCCAATTTCTTGGGTGTTATTTCTTTTGCTCCTTCGCGCAGCTGGGTGAGTAGTAAGTCGGCTTGTGTGCGATCTGTTAGGGCAGGGGAGGCAACGATCATATTTTTGGCCAATACTTTCGCTTTGGCGGGGCTTATGCCTTCAAAAACCTCTAAAAACTGCTGCCAAGAAATGTGTGTAGGGATGGTTTGAAGCAGTCCAAAAAAACTATCTGAATCATACCAAAGCGGATGGGTTTTGCCTGTATATTTTTCTCCTTGGTTCAGCTGAAGCGCCATTTCGGCCCATTCGAGCGACGAATCTCCAAAAATATTATCAGGTATCCATATTTCGATTTGGGTGCCGTTTCCTTCAAACGATCCCACCACTTCAGCCTGGGTGGTGCCATCGTCTTGGGGCTGTAGCCATAGTTTGCGTCCTTGGGTCGATAAGAACAGCTTACCCTTCAGCCCATACACCGTAGCAGCAACGACTCGCAAGCCATTGCCTAATGCCCCTCTTGAAGGCAAACGCAAGCGTTTAGAACTGGTAAGTGGTCGGCGTATCGAAAAAAAATCGGCAATGGTATTGTCATCTCCCGGAAAGGGCTTGCCGGCATTGGCGATGGTGATGATATTGGTATAGTTGTCGTCAGTTACTTGACTGATGCTAACCTCACTATCTACATCTAAAGCATTGTCTGTAAGCTCTTTGGCTACTAATTTGGGAAGCAAGTATTTGGGGACACCTGCTTGCTGGGGCAAAGTATTGATGTTGGCAAAAAGCTGCCAGTCGGGCTGTACAAAGAAAATGTCATCTGCCATGACAGATACAAGCGTTGTAATAAAGAATAAATTGCTTAACTGCCATAACTTCTTGTAATGTTACAGCCATTACTCAGCAGCGTGTATTACTTGGTTGATGCGGATGAATTTGCGGACAAACTGCTCCAATAACTTGCGGTCGAATACAAACTTTCCTAAAAACTCATCGCGCCATAGTTCTTTGTCGATGCCTAACTCTGTGAGATCCAACTCGATATGGTCTTCGAGCACGCTTCTTTCGATATCGACCACATAAGATTTTTCCTCGTAATGGAAGTAGAAAATAATGCGTTCCAAAAACGGCAACCGCGACATCAGGCGTACCGGCTCAGTAACCAATACTTTGATTCGTTTGCTTTCTGTGTCGAACGAGTTATTGTAAGAAGATTCAGGTTGTGGACTCACTTTACTGTTTTGCAAGTATTCAGCATAGCTTTTGTAGAAAGTAACTGTGCCCCTTGTGCCGGTCAACCTGGCGCTTTTGATGAAAGCCGCGTGCTTCATATTGAACACAGCATCGCTGAATACGTCTTTGACCGATTCGTTGTATTTGCCAAGCTTAGATTTGAGTAAGGAGTTAATGCGCTTAGCTGGTACAATCAGTCTGCTTTTCAAGGGTTTGCTGATGTTGCGTTGGTCTTCGGCATAAACGAAATTTACTTTTAAAATCAAGTTCAAAGAAGATTCAAACAGCCCGTCAATTTCTTGCAAAGCCCTGTTTTTTTGTTTATTGTCTAAATCTTCAGAGCCTTCAATTTCATCGATGAGTGGTTCGAAGAGGGTGAGCACATAAGAAAGTTGGTAAAACGTTGGGCCAAAATTATTTTCTTCACTATCGGGCAAGTTGATGTTGTCCATCATAAAATACCAAATGGCTTCTGAATAATTGTAAGTGATTTTTTCTTTGGTATAAGTTAGGTATTTCAGATCCTCTTTGATGGTACGGATAGAATCTTGAACATAACGATACAAGGTGGCACTTTTTTGTTTTTCAAGTTCAGCACTTTGGCGTTCGTTGGCTCGGTATTGAATATAAAAAGCGAAGAATGTGGTAAATACCGCTAATAAACTTACTATCGGATTGACCATTCCTCGTTAGGCATCGCCAATTTCATTAGGAGCGCGTAAG
>DMHB01000168.1 GCA_003449595.1 Microscillaceae bacterium
CCGGTGCCCACTACGATGACATCGTACTTGCGCTTGTTCGCAGGATTAACAAGTTTGAGATTGAATTTATGCTTCGTCCACTTTTCAGCTAAAGAACCTTCAGGGATTTTGGCATCTAATTTTTTTTCGGTACTCATACAATTATGATTTCTGATGGATACAAGCAATTATTAATTTAAAGATTTAAGATACATCAACAAAGGGATAGCCGCATAAGCGGCAGGCACCAAAATGCTGAATAACAAGCCGATGGTTTTGATAAGTCCGTTGTACTTGATATGATTAAGCCCTAAAGTTTGGAAAGCACTTTGAAAACCGTGTGATAAGTGGAAAGCCAATCCTATCATCGCTATCAAGTACAAAACCACCAACCAAAGTTGAGAGAAAGCGGTGGCGGTAATTTGATATAAATCTTTTACCTTCTGTGTGCCATACGTAGCTTCGGGGGTAAAGCCAAATTTGGCTTGAAACCAGAAGTTTTGTAAATGAACTACCAAGAAAATCAATATAATCGTACCTAAAATACCCATATTGCGTGAAGACCAGGCACTGCTTTTCTCAGGGCGGGAATACGCATAGGCTTGAGGACGTGCTTTGGTGTTTTGCAAAGTAAGTACCAAAGCATAAACAATGTGTAGAAAGATGAAGAAAAAGTTTCCGATGGAAATGGTTTGAATGAGTGGATTGTGCCCCATAAATTCGGCATATTTGTTAAATGCCTCCCCGTTATCACCTTTCAGCAATTGTAAGTTGCCAATGAGGTGTACAACTAAGAACAAAATTAAAAATAAGCCGGTAAGCGCCATAATGAGTTTTCGGCCTAAACTGCTACTCATCATCGCAACAAACCAATTTACTTTTTTGGGAGAAAGGGTCTCTGTTGCCATATCGTTAAAAAAATGATTGTATGATTAAAATAATTTGATAAAAAACTTTGTTTGCACTGGAAGCTCAAATTTAAACCTGAATAGGCAGAAATGTTTGAATATGAACTTGTAGTGCGTATTTTAGATTAATTCTAAATAAGCCATTGTTTCAAAGCATAGCCCCCCTGCGAAGGCTATGCAGGAAGTTGATCAGAACTGAGGGAAGGCGGGTTTATTCTGCAAGATACCTTCGATTTTTTCCATCACTTCATCAGTCAATAACGGTACTACGGCCAATGCTTGGAGAGTTTCTTCCAGCTGTGACACCTTCGAAGCACCGGTGATGGCTGTACTGACATACGGATTTTTCAAAGTCCAAGCCAGTGCCATTTTGGCCATTGAAGTCCCTATTTCTTGAGCTAACTTAGTAAGTTGGCGTACTTTTTCTAAGTTTTTCTCTACCAAACTCCCATCTCGAAGCCATTCAAACCCTTCTAATCCTAATCGGGTTGCTTCGGGCATACCATCGTTGTATTTACCGGTGAGCACCCCGGAAGCCAAAGGCGACCAGATGGTTGTGCCTAACCCTACTTCTTTATATAGCTTGTTGTACTCTACCTCTACCCTATCGCGCCAAAGCATATGGTACTGTGGTTGCTCCATAGTAGGAGGGATAAGATTGTATTGGCGGGCGACGGTATAAGCTTCTTGGATTTCTTGTGCGCTCCACTCTGAAGTGCCCCAATACAAAATTTTACCTTGCTGGATAAGATTGTGCATCGTCCACACGGTTTCTTCGATAGGCGTATTCTTGTCAGGACGATGGCAGAAATACATATCCAAATACTCGACTTGCAGCCTTTTGAGGGCAGCGTGGCAAGCTTCAACCACGTGCTTGCGATGCAGTCCGTTTTGAGTAGGCTGTTTTCCACCCCAAAATACTTTGCTGGACACTAAAAAGGTGTCGCGCTTCCAGCCCATTTTTTTAAGGATATTGCCCATCACAATTTCTGACTGACCACGGGCATAAATTTCGGCATTGTCGAAAAAGTTTACTCCATTATCGTATGCCAATTGCATACATTGCTCGGCAGTGTTGTCTTCTATTTGTTTGCCGAAAGTGATCCACGAACCAAAAGAAATAGCACTTACTTGTAGCCCCGATTTGCCTAAACGTCTGTATTCCATAATAATAATGATGTGTTGTAGATATATTTTGTCAGAGGATAATTTGTTTCAAGCAAATATCTGAAAATAAAATCTGATAATACCCTGTATTAAAACGCCTCGCGGAAAGCCAAATAAATACCACTCTGCCCGCCGGTGCCCATTCCATAATCTAACCGGATGTTGAGGCGCTCGTCGCGGAACACACTGAACCGAAAGCCCAACCCTCCGATGTATTTAAAATTATCGCTGCTAAACTGGTCGATAGAAGGCGCGACAACGCCCACTCCTGTAAAGGCCGCCAAACCAAAACGTCCAATCACCCTGCGATACTCGGCCTGCAAAAAGGCAGATTGCCTGTCGCGAAAGCGGTTTTCGATAATTCCTCGCATCAAATTGACACCGCCCAAACGGGGAAGTTTGTAGAAAGGTATTTCGTCGTTGTAGGTAAAATTGCCAAAAACTTGATAAGCAAACACATTTTTATAGCTCCCAATAGAAATGTATTGTCTAATGTCTATCAAGAGGTTATTGAAGTTGTAATTACCCACTGTCCCAAACCGAAGGGCATCTACCGAAATCTGAAAGCCTTTGGTAGGATACAAGGTATTGTTGCGCGAGTCGTAGCGCACGGTGGCACCTACGCCATCTAAAAAACCACCTTTCACACCCAATGGGTTCAATTGTTGTAAGAGGCCACCTTGTTTCAACCCAAAAATATTGTCGTATTGGAGGTCATACGAAAGTCCTGCAAAAAGCTTGTTATCTGCATCGATCGATTTCACCAAACGACCCGTAGCGCGCACAAAATCATTGCCATAGCGCTCTACATCCTCGGCTCTTGTATCGCTGCCCAAGCCATAGAAAAAGTCGGGGTATAAAAAAAATCGGAAATACGTGTAAGAATTCCACCCTTTGCCAAACCATACATCGGCCTCGGTGATAAATATCATTTGGTTGTTGAGGGTGTAAATCAAAATCGGACTGATGTTGATAGGCCGGTAATACTTACTCCGGTTCAGGGTGTCTTTGGTCTGGATAACAAAAGTACCAATTCCTCCAATTTGGAGGCTCGATTCGGGCGTGAACGACAAAAAAGGAAGTGCCGTAAACCGGAAAGGCTTGTAGTTTTTTATCTGGGTGGTAGTGTCGCTTTGCGCGAATGTTTTGTTGAAACAGCCTTGCAACAAGTTTATACCCAATAGGCATACCAAAAGGAGTAAAGATTTTTGCATATCAAAGAAGGAGTAATGGTGGAGTGCTTTTTTGAACGATGGATTTCATTGACAAGATAAAATTAACTTTTTTGTTGTATTTGTTGCCACAAAGCCTCAGCAGAAAGCCCCGGAGAGCCTTGTTGTGCTTCTTCTGCTTGGCGCAAAAGAGCCACGATGGTGCTGTTGACCGGTGTTGGCATATTGTGGGCTTGCCCCAGGCGTACAATTTCCCCGTTGAGGTAGTCTATTTCAGTTCGGCGGCGTTTTTCTAAATCTTCCCACATAGACGATCGGGCTTGTGGGTCAATTTTCACCATTCCTGCGGCGACTTTGAAAAACAAGAAATCAGGCAAACTTAAAATAGAAGGTGCTAACCAAGGAATCATTTTCCCTAACCGCAGGGGTTTGATTTGGGCAGCTTTCATCATACGCAGGGCTTCGCGCATCGCTGCGGCTACAATCCGCCGATAGCGCTTGTCTGATAATTCTTCCCGCAAGGGTACTCCCGCCAAGGCATTGATGGCATTGTTGAGGTTAAAAATGAGTTTGCCCCACAATACCCCCTGTATGTCGGGATGTATGTCGATAGCAAGTTGTGCCAGGTGGAAAGGCGTAACTACTCGTGCTGCATAAGGCGATTGTCCGATGATAAGCGAGCCGCTGGTGCCATTATGAAAACTCCCAACCCCGGTTTTAACCACATTAAAAGGCACCATTCCTGCAATGACCTGTGCCTGAGGAAGCAACTGACTAATGCGTGCTGCATTGCGCACCCCATTCTGAAAGCTGACCACTACTGTACCCTGTTTGAGCACAGGCTGTAGGCTTAGGCACGCCGATTCGGTATCGGTACTTTTTACAGTAAGCAACACCACATCGCAATCGGCCAAATGTTCGGGTTGTGTTTCAAAATCGACCTTGGCAGGCGGAATACTGAGTTTGCTGCCATCCAAAAGGCTCACCGTTAGTCCTTGCGTGGTGAGTTCTTGCCCCAAACTTGCGCGTCCTATGAGGCGGGTGGGTACGTTGCCCGACAAAAGTTTGGCGCCTAAATAGCACCCAATGCTACCGGCTCCCATAATGCCAATCTGTGGTTTTTGTTGCATATATCTATCGATTAATCCAAGCAAATTTATGATAAATGCGCGTACTTTTTTTACTTTGCAGCCCTTCATCTCTTTATGGAAATACTTCTTGCTTTCATTATAAGCAGTTTTGGATGGGTATTGCTGGCTTTAGGTTGGCGTTGGCAAATCTTACAGTTGGCTCACAAACCCACACTCCCTGCCCTAAACCCTACCACCACCTTGGTAGTGGTGGTGGTGGTGCGCAACGAAGCAGCCAATTTGCCCCAACTGTTAGCATCGTTGCAAGCACAAACTTACCCAAGGCACTTGTGGTCGGTTTGGATGATAGACGATGGCTCGACGGATGGAACAATCCAAGTAGCCCAACATTTTGAAGCCAACTTCGAACTTCAAATCACTGCTTTGCCGGAAGGCTTGGGCCAATATTCTCCCAAAAAAGCGGCCATCACTTGGGTAATGCCTCAGTTAACGGCAGAGTTGGTGGTGTGTACAGATGGCGATTGCCAAATGGGCGAGGCGTGGCTGGCCACCGTGGCTGCCTACTACCGGCAAACCCAAGCGCAATTTATTAGCGCCCCGGTAGGTGTTCTGGGCATAGGTTTGTTGGGCAGGTTTCAGCAAATAGAGCAAGCAGCCTTGGTAGCAGTAGGGGCTGTAAGTATGCACCTACAACGTCCCACTATGTGCAACGGAGCCAATATGGCCTATCCAAAAACAGCCTTTGAAGCCGTAGGAGGGTATGCAGGGGTTGACCAATGGGCTTCGGGCGATGACGAATTTTTATTGGCTAAAATTGCAGGCAAATTTCCGAAAGCCTGCCATTTTTTACCTGCGCGCCAAGCAACGGTATATACGTATGCGCAAAGTACTTGGAAAGGATTTTTTCAACAACGGAAAAGATGGGCGAGCAAATGGCGTTTTCATAAACACCAAGCGCCTTTGATGATAGGGATTTACCTGATGGTTGTGCAAGTTGCCTTGTTGGCAGGCTGGTTTTGGGCAAGCCTATCGACAACAAGTTACTGGATTTGGTGGGCTTTTTTTTTCAAATATGGATTAGAGTTTTTATTTTTAGCTCAGGTTTTAAGTCGGTACAACTTTAAGAATTACTATTGTTGGATGCCTATTACTCAAATATTTTATCCATTTTATGTACTTGTATTTACTGTAGTAGCCCAAGGAAGACAATTTGAATGGAAAGCAAGAAAATTTTACAACTAAGCCAAACGCCCTAATCAATTTAAAACTTTGACAGATTTAGAATTCGACTTGTTAGATGAACTTTACTTTGTACAACCCTACCAGGTAATCAAAGAGCATTTGGGATGGAGTGAGTCCACGATCCCATAAACCTTGAAAAGTTTATTGGATAAGTGGTGG
>DMHB01000233.1 GCA_003449595.1 Microscillaceae bacterium
GCAAGGTATAAACCCCGGCAGGGAGCGCCGATACATCCCACTGCAGCAGCTCATCGGCTACGACCCCTTGGCCGCTGAGCAAAGGTTGCCCTTGTAGGTTATAAAACGCATAGCCATAGCCTTGCCCCGACCGCTTTTGCTGTACTACGCTACCTCTCTATTGAAACTACTATAACTCACCATAAGCTCCGAACTGGCTGTGCTAGGAAGGATAAACGCTTCATCTGCGTAAATTTTGGCAGTATCTTGCTCCTAAAAAATAGTTGTTTGTTAGAAGCCTATATCCACCAACGCAAAGCCACTGAGACTCTGCCCACCAATACTAATAAAATCTCCTCCTACATACAAATCCGTACCGGAAAGGGCTAAAGCAAAAACAGGTCCACTTGCATTCGGATTCCAGGTAGCATCAGCTGCCCCAGCTCCTGTAGTGCTGAGTTTAGCAATACTATTTCTGCTCTGTCCGCCAATGGTGATAAACTCTCCCCCTACATACAAATCTGTACCGGAAAGGGCTAAAGCATATACCCATGGAAAAGCTCCACCACTTCCATTAGGATTCCAAGTCGCATCGGCTGCTCCTGTGCTCGTAGTGCTGAGTTTGGCAATCCAGTTTCTACTTTTCCCGCCAATGGTGGTAAACGCTCCCCCCAAATACAAGTCCGTGCCGGAAAGGGCTAAAGCTTGAACAAAACTACTAGCATTCGGATTCCAAGTCGCATCAGCTTCCCCTGCGCCTGTGGTGCTGAGTTTGGCAATCCGGTTTCTACTATGCCCGCCAATGCTGGTAAAACTTCCCCCCACATACAAGTCTGTGCCAGAAAGGGCGAAAGCAAGAACTTGAAAATTTGCATTCGGATTCCAAGTGAGGTCTAATTCCAAATTACTTTTTTGGATGCGGGCAATATTATTCCGGCTAATACCGTCAATTGCAGAAAAAAGCCCTCCCACATATAAATCCGTGCCAGAAAGAGCTAAAGTAAAAACCCAAAAATTTGTATTTGGATTCCAGATAGCATCAGCTGTGCCTGTCCCTGTGGTGCTGAGCTTGGCAATATTATTTCTGTTCAGTCCACCAATGCTGCCAAAGCCTCCCCCTACATACAAATCCGTACCCGAAAGGGCTAAAGCTAAAATAATAGTGCCAGAAGAACCCCCGCTTGGATTCGGATTCCAGGTAGCATTAGCTGCACCTGTACCCGTGGTGCTGAGTTTGGCAATATAGTTTCTTGCCTGCCCGCCAATGGTGGTAAACGCCCCCCACATACAAGTCCGTACCCGAAAGGGCTAAAGCACTAACACCACCACCACTTGCATTCGGATTCCATGTCTCATCGACATTGCCTGCGCCAGTTGTACTGAGTTTGGCAATCCGGTTGCGTGGTTGCCCGCCTAAGGTGGAAAACCATCCCCCCACATACAGATCCGTTCCGGAAAGGGTTAAAGTATAAATAGTATTATTTGCATTTGGATTCCAGGTAGCATCAGCATTGCCAGCGCCGGTGGTGCTGAGTTTGGCAATGTTGCTTCTTGGCTGCCCGCCAATATGGGTAAAATCTCCCCCCACATACAGATCCGTACCGGAAAGGGCTAAAGCCCGTACACCTGGCAAAGATCCTCCAATTGCATTCGGATTCCAAATAAGGTCTAAAGTTTTATCAGGGTTGATATGGGCAATATTGTTTCGATCAATGCCGCCAACATGCGTAAAAATACCCCCAATATACCAGCCTCCACTGCCATCGGAGATAGTAATATATACGTTTCCATTTACGTTTGGAAATCCTTGCACCACCTCCCCCGCACCTGTTGTGCTGACAGGGATACCATGGGTTAATGCCCCCGCAGTGCCTAACTTCACCAAAGCTGAAAAACTCCCACCTAAATAAATGTAATTAACATCTTCGGCGATAGTCTTTACTCTACCATCTGTTTGCCATCCACCAAGGTTTTTAATCGTCTGGCAAAAGGATGGCTTCGTGCCTAAGTATAATAAGCATAAGCCAGTGAGCAAGTTTGTAAAAATTTGTTTCATCATACACGAATTGATGTTGACTTAAAGATTGATAAAAGGGTTAATGGCTTACTTTGTACTGCCTCCTGGAATCGATATTGCAAAAATCTGTATTTTAAATCAATGAACAAAAGATATTGTACACAAAATCTTATAGACGAGTCTATTTATAATTTCTACAATAATATAAACCTCTTTCCCCCATCCCCACATTTATCGTAAATTGCCCGCACAAACTACCGCAGTTTTGAGTGCTATGCTACCCGAACAAGTTGAAACTTTAAGAAGTCTGTTGCTTTCGCCCGACGAAGCCAATGCGCAATTGGGTCGTGCTTTGTTGCAAGGGCAAGGGCTTAGCCCCGAATTGTTTTTTGCTGACGAGATTTCAGCCTTGGAAGAGGCTTTCCAAACCCAACAGTCGTTCGACGATTGGCTTATCCAAACCACGCGGTTTAGCCGAATAGCAGCCAAAGATATGGCTTGGGGCACGCTGCCTCCCTCGCTACTGCGGCTGAGGTCGGTTACGTATTTGCGCCTCGAAAATTGTCAAATCAAACAACTGCCAGCCGATTTTGGCGCATTTGCGGCACTCAAGTGGTTGCATTTAAACCAAAACCAACTTACCGAACTCCCCCTTAGCTTCGGGCAACTTGCGCTGCTGAAGTTTTGCGTCCTGTCAGAAAACAAACTAAAAAAACTTCCGCCTACGTTTGCCCATTTGCAAAACTTGCAACTGCTTTCCCTATCCAACAACCAACTGAAGCACTTTCCTGAAGAGTTGCTCGCGTTGCCCCAGCTGACTTCGCTCAACTTCCTCGGCAATGCCATTCGGAGCTTTCCCAACACCCTGCGGCCTCTGCAAAAGCTCGAAAAACTCTACTTGTTCAACAACCAACTCCGGCGCTTTCCCGAAGCCGTTACTACCCTCTCGTCGCTGCAAGAACTCGACCTAAGTCATAATAAAATCACCAAAATTCCGGGAAACATAGGGCAATTACGTTGCCTGCAATCTTTACAAATACACTCCAACCGACTCACACAACTGTCTGCTGCCATCGGCCAACTGCCCGTATTGCGTGTGCTCGATGTTTCTTTCAACCAATTGACCACTTTGCCAGCTATTTTGGAGAGTATGACCTCGCTCAAGCGGTTATTTTTATCGTACAATGCCTTCAAGCAAGTGCCTGAGGTGCTTTTCGCGATGCCCCAGCTGGAGTTGATTATGCTTTCGGGCAACCGCCTCCCCGCCGCCTCGGTCGAAGCCCTGCGGGCAGCCTTACCCCATACAGAAATTAATTTCTAATAATCGTCCGCCAAAAGAAAGTCGTCGGCAGCCAACTGCTTTCTGAATTCGTCGATGCAAAGCAGCGATTTCCCTTGCGGGATATGCCAGAATTTCCAACCATTGTAGGCTGGTTTTTGCAAAATAAGGGCACTCATTTTATGGATAGAGCCTGTTTTGCGCTTGTAGCGAAGCTGCCCATCCGCCAGTACCGTGGCTTTGTGCTGGCCGTCGGGCGAATAGAGTAAAGTGCCTGCGGGGATAATTTCCTGCGCTACCAACGTAGCAAACAGCACCTTAGGAGGCTGTACCGGTGCAAGCGTTTCGGTCAGCTCGGCTGGCAAGGCGGCTGTTTGCGCAAGCCTTTGCCTACTGGCGGCCACATAGTCGGCATCTTGCTCGATGGCTATGCAGTGCCTGTTGAGCTTTTTGGCCACCGCAGCCGTTGTGCCGCTGCCGCTGAAAGGGTCTAACACCAAGTCGCCGGGCTGCGACGAAGCCAACAGCAGGCGGTGCAGCAAAGCCTCGGGTTTCTGCGCATTGTGCGCTTTTTGCCCGTTTAGCTTGATTCGTTCATCCCCTTTGCAAACCGGAATATGCCACTCGCTGCGCATTTGCAAGTCGTCGTTGTAGGCTTTCATCGTGTGGTACTGAAAAGTATAGCGGCTTTCTTCCGATTTGGCTGCCCAAATCAAGGTTTCGTGCGCATTGCTAAAGCGTGTACCTTTGAAATTGGGCGTAGGGTTGGTTTTGATCCATACCAAGTCGTTCAAAATCCAAAAGCCCAAATTTTGTAAAACAGTGCCTATCCTAAAAATATTGTGGTAACTACCCATCACCCATAGTGTGCCATCGGGCTTGAGCAGCCTTCGGCATTCACTCAGCCAAGCCAGTGTAAAGGCATCATAAGCCTCCCAAGAGTCGAACTTGTCCCATTCGTCAAACACCCCTGCTACTTTCGTTTGGTCGGGACGCAGCAGGGGGTTGCGCAATTGCAGGTTGTAGGGTGGGTCAGCAAAAGCCAAATCAATGCTTTCGGCGGGCATTCCTTGCATCACGGTTATACAATCGCCGTGGATCACTTGGTTGTCGAAGGGAGAAATCATAAAACAACTGTGCTCAATCGATTAGCAAAGTACAGAAACCCCCACAACAAACCAAGTCAACGCCTTAGTCTTGGGCCATCACACCGCCCAGCAGCAGGTCGAATAGAAGCAATTGCCCTTCTTGGATGCTGATGAGCGCACAATTGCCTTGGGCATCTATTTGCGTCCGCCATCCTTTTTCGCCATTTTTGATAAATACTGAATATTGCCCGGCAGGCAAACTGATAGCAAAGCAGCCGGTTTGGCTAGTAGCTACCTGTGTAACCTGTGGGGTAGTGGGTTCCTCGAAATAAAAAGACTCCTTCGCCACAAGTTGCTTGGCCGTGGTAGGTTCAAAAACCACTACCAAGGTTTCTAAAGGTGTTTTATCCATCGTAGTCTTGCCTACTTTCATCGGCTGGGCCAATTTTTCAAAAACACTTCCTGTAACCCCTTGGGTGATAGCACCACTACACGATAGGTCAGCATTCGCTACTTTTTCGGTGGCTATAGCCTCTACTTGCGCCCGAAGATTGGCTGAAACCATCAGCGACAGCGCAAAAAATAAACTGTAAAAACGCATATGATATGGGTTGAATAAAGAATAACATTAACTCGACAAAATAAACTGAAACGGAGGGCTTCTGTTCGATTCGTCTTGGCTGACTGAATACAATTGCAGCTAAAAATTTATATTTGAAGTAATTTTTCGGAAAATTTATCCACTATGCGAAAAGACTACCTTACCGGAGACGCGTTCGGCTTAAGCGATGGCGAAAAGGCCATCGAAAGAGCCTTACGTCCACTGAGTTTTGCTGATTTCGAAGGACAAGATAAGATTGTAGAAAACCTGCGTGTATTTGTGGCCGCCGCTCGCAACCGCGACGAAGCCTTGGATCACGTACTGTTGCACGGTCCTCCGGGGTTGGGCAAAACTACCTTGGCACACATCATTGCGCAAGAGCTTGGCACACAAATTAAAATCACTTCGGGGCCGGTATTAGACAAACCCAGCGATTTGGCCGGGTTGCTTACCAATTTAGAACCCCGCGATGTGCTATTCATTGATGAAATCCACCGACTCAATCCGGTCATCGAAGAGTATTTGTACTCAGCGATGGAAGATTATAAAATCGACATCGTGCTGGACACAGGCCCCAACGCCCGTACCATCCAAATCGGCTTGAATCCATTCACCCTGATTGGCGCTACTACCCGTGCGGGATTGCTTACTTCGCCTTTGCGGGCAAGGTTTGGCATCAATGCGCGATTGGAGTATTACGATGCCGAACTTTTGGCCTCCATTGTGCGCCGTTCTTCGGCCATTTTGCAAACGCCCATCATCGAAGAAGCCAGCTACGAAATAGCCCGACGCAGCCGAGGAACGCCCCGTATTGCCAATAATTTGCTGCGCCGCACCCGCGATTTTGCCCAAGTAAAAGGCAATGGCACGATTACGATAGAAATTGCCAAAATCGCTTTGGATGCGTTGGAGGTAGATCAACACGGCTTGGATGAAATGGACAACCGCATTCTCTCTACCATCATCGAGAAGTTCAAAGGTGGCCCTGTCGGGCTAACCACCATTGCCACAGCTTGCGGCGAAGAAGCAGAAACCATTGAGGAAGTGTATGAGCCTTTTCTGATCAAAGAAGGTTATATCAAAAGGACGGCTCGGGGTAGAGAGGCCACCGAAAAATCTTATAAACACTTGGGTATTAAACCACATTTCAAAACCCAAACAGGTGGACTGTTTGGCGAGCTTGAATAAAACAGAAGCAGCATAGTTGGTCAAGTGCTGCTTCAGAATAAGTAATTTCTTAACTCAGAAGAGTATCAGTTAGCCTTAGGCAAAAAGCCAGCGTTCTGCCTCTTCTTCTGTGGCAAACATACCCGTTGGCACTACACTTGTTTCATCGACCAACTGTTCGATAGAAAGTTGGGAAATAAAATCTTGGCTCATTATCAAAGCCATTTTGCGCACCCCATTCTGGTGATGAGGCACAAATACGTTGTCAACTAACCAAACCTGCTCGTTGGGCGTAATTGGATACATAAAATCTTGGCTCAACGACAGCAAATAAGTGGGCTTATGCTCAGCCACTACTTTCACAATGTTTTGATTTTCACGGATGAAGTCGTCTTCTGTCCACTGAGCAGTTTTGTCTAACCACTTCAGAATAATCATTGATTTTTTGGCATCCAATCCGATTTTGACTGAGCCACTTTCAAATACTGTGTTCATAATGTATGTTTAAATTAAGAATAATTTTGATCAACGACTTTCCGACAGATTGGTTGACTTTTTTTGTGAAATAAACACGTAAGAATTCTTATTCTTGAATAATTAGATCATCTTAACTGAATTATTTTAAAAATATCAATCTTAATCCATCTATTTTAACCAAATAAGGTAACAGCTTAAAATTTTAAAAACCCAACATTGCTCTTTTTGCAATAGATTTTTTTATAAGCTATGCCCGAAGGTATTCGGGAACAAGTTTTGCTGAAATTGTTTCAAGAGTGTGAAATAGCCAATTATAACCCCCAAGAGCGTATGGAATACGAAAAGAGTTTGAAAGCGCAACGCGACTTGTTTGCCATCATCAACACGGCTGAAGAAAAAGCCAAACAAGAAGGAAAGATTGAAGGAAAGATCGAGGGAAAGGTAGAAAAGACAATAGAAGTAGCACGCAAAGCTATAGAAAAAGGTTTTGATAATAACACCATTCAAGAACTAACCGGATTGAGTATGCAAGAAATTGAACGATTACGCCAAAAAAGGTAGAAAACTTCAATCAAAATAACCCCCAAGAGCGTATGGAATATGAAAAGAGTTTGAAAGCACAACGCGATTTATTTGCTGTCATCAGTACGGCAGAGGAAAAAGCAAAACAGGAAGGGAAAGTCGAAGTAGCGCTGAAAGCTATTGAAAAAGGCTTCGACAACAAAACCATCCAAGAACTAACTGGACTGAGTATCCAAGAAATTGAAAGATTGCGCAAGAATGCCGACTAATAGGGGGCTTTAATGGTCGTGGTGGCAGGTATGGCAATCTTGCTCACCGCTCAGTTTCCCATCGGTATTGATATGATAACCACAACAGTGTACAAATCTATCTTTAAGCATTTCTTTGGCACGTTGTACACGCGATTTGACAGCAGAAACCGATACTTGAAGT
>DMHB01000013.1 GCA_003449595.1 Microscillaceae bacterium
CCCCGCCCTTTGTTGCCGTTGGAGGTTACCACCGCAGCCGCCCCGCTGGTAGCCCCTGTGGCCATATAGATAGAATCGCAAGCCAGCGAAATGAGCGCTCCGGCGGAAGCCGCATTTTTGTTGATAAAAACCAAAACCGGTTGCGGATGTTCTAAAAGCAACTGGCGGATGGCGTCGGCGTTGTCCACCCGTCCGCCAAAGGTGTTAAGTTCGAGCAAAACATAGGCCGCCTTGGCTTTTTTGGCTTCAGCCAAGGCAATTTTGATATACCGCTCTGTAGTGGAGCTGATGTCTTCATTGACTTTCAGCCAAAACAACCCTTGGTTATTAGAAACTGTATTTTGCGCAACAAGCCCTGTGTAACAAAACAACCACAACGCAGTAAACCCACTAAAGCTGCCTATTTTTGCAAGGAAATTAAACCAATGATTCATCGTCTTTTTAAATTTTTATGTTGACCACCTTCGCGCCGCATTCTTTCTTATTTTTAAACGGAATTATTTGGAAAATCTTTTTGGGCGACGACCCAAAAATGCCAATGGCCATCGAAATCAGAGAAGAAGCCGGCCACCGGGTAACCATCGCCTTGGCCGAACTAGCGACCCAACGGCTGCTATGGCAGGCTTGCTTGTTTGAACAAAGCTGGAACAAGCAATTGTGCGGATTTCACCAAAATACGCTGCTTTTTCAAGATTTTAGTGCAGAAAGCCAACTCCCTGTCGTAGAGGGTTTGTGGGCTGTCGAAGCATCGACGGCTGCTGTGCTTTGGCACCGTGCGGCTGTGCAGTTCAACCATTTCACCGACCAATATGTAGAAGTAAAACGAACTACTGAAACCGGTTGGCAGCTCGAACAGCTGGATTGGACAAATGGCCAAGCCATTGACTCAAAGCCACCTCTGCCCGTTGCAATGCCCAACGCAAAAATACAGTACCCCACACATTACCCGCCCGAAAGTATTTTTTTTAGTACCTTTGAAACATTTTTGTCGGGAATTAATGGCTTCTTAAAGAATAAACCTGTCGATTATTTGGAATATGCGCATTTTATTTTAATTTCGTACTATGTGCAATCTGCCGAGCAAATTGAAAAAATGGAACAACATTTGCTCATTGTAGATAAAAACACCGGCCAAATACTCTACAAAGATGTTTTAGCACAAAATATTACGCAGCTTCATCGAGATAATTTTTTGGTTGCGAAACCTTACTTGGTGTGGCTTAAAAACAAAAATGAATTCTTTTATGCAAATTTGGATGATTATGAAAGTATGGGTAAATAAATTATTGCTATGTGGCTTGATAAGTCTTTTAAGCCAAAGCGCTTGGGCTTTCAAACACACTCCCGAAGACTCTATCAAGTTAAAGACCATCGGCGAAAGCAAGTATGTAATTCATAAAGTAGAATCGGGTGAAACACTTGGCGGCATTGCCAACCGGTATGGCAGCGAAGTAGCCAGTATTCTCAAGTTCAACCCACACATCAAAGACGAAGATGTGATTCCTGAAAACAATATTATCAGCGTTCCCATTGGCCCCAATAGGCTGTTGAACGATGGTTTTTTTGACAACCAAGTAACCGCCGCCGACCAAAAAACAGCCTCGCAATCCGGCAAACCCATTCAGCACAAAGTGGTAAAAGGCGACAATCTTTTTCAGCTAAGCCAAAAATATAAGGTTACCAAAGACCAAATCAAACAGTGGAATAACCTGCCTGACGATGTGGTCAAAATTGATCAAATGCTGACGGTAGGATTTTCGCCTGCCGACAAGGTGCAAAATACGCTTACCGCCTCGGCCAATAACCAAGAAAAGGTTTACACCAGTGGCAATGTCGAAACCAAAGCAACTACCTACCACACCGTAGCCAAGGGCGAAACCAGCACCAAAATTGCGGCGCAGTATGGGATGAGTGTGAAAGATTTGGCAGCGCTCAACAAATTAGACGACCCCAATAAAATCAACTTGGGTCAAAAACTACTGGTAGCAGCCAACAAGCAAAACGCCGCACAAAGCACCAACGAAGAAAGCTACCTGACGCATACCGTAAAAGCCAAGGAAACACTTACAAAAATTGGTGAACTTTATGGCGTAACCAAAGCACAAATTTTAGACTGGAACGAAGACAACATTCCTGATCCTGACAAAATCAAAGTGGGCGACAAGGTGCTCATTGCTACTCAAGCCGTAGATCGCAATTCGGATGGATTCAAGAAATACAAAGCCGGTAACGCAGAAGGAAGTTATGAAGATTTTGTGGCCTACCGCATTTATAAAACCCAATATGGCGATACGTTCGACAAAATAGCCAAGCAATTTGGCATTCCTGTCAATACGCTCATCTCGGCCAACAAAGACAGTGTGCCCAATCCAAGCTTGTTGAAAATAGGTACCAATTTGATAGTGCCCGATTCTGCCGCTTTGGCGCAAGCCGAAGCCCGCAAACTGGAAGCTGCCCAAAAACAACAAGATAAAAATCTGAAAGCCAACAATACCGGTTCGGGCAACGAAGAAGTTACCAAGCAGCCTGAAATTAAGCCCGGCATTTATGTAGTACAAATGGGCGACTTGGCCGGTAAAATCGCTGAAAAATACAACATTGGGTTAGATGAATTGGCTACTTGGAATGGCAAAACCATCCAAGAGCTGAATACTTTGAAAATTGGCGACAAACTGATGATTGTAAAGGTGAATACCAAACCACCTAAAAAGAAAACGCCCTCCAATCCGCTGTTGATGATGAAAAACGGCGAGATTATGTACAAAGCAGATAAAAAAGACGACGACTTGCATAACTTCGGCGATAAGTTGGTGGATGATCAAACCAAGAAAATGCAGCAACTACAACAACAATCGGTCAAAGGTTTGACGGGTACCGGCACTAATACCAATCAGACGCAAACGCAAACACAGACACAAACCCAAACCAATACCAACAACCAAGTGGTTGAAACATTCCGTGGTAGCACCGATGCTAATAAGACCACAACCAACAATACGGAGCAAAAAACGCAAGCAGTTGATACTTTGAAAACTACTTACGACTATGCCAAAACCCAAACCAACAACACGGAAACCAATACCAATGTAGCCAATACCAACGCCAATACACAAAAAAATGTAAAAGAAGTAGAAATTACAGGGTTGGGTGCTATTGCTGCCGATGATGTGATTAAGAACCATAAAAATGCGATTATCCAAGCCAAAACCATTCCTTTCAAACAATCGGTTTGGGTAGTGAATACGGCCAACAATGTGCGCTTCAAAGCTTCGGTGGTAGAGCCTCGTTTGGATGCAGGCGATGCTTGCGAAATCAGAATGTCGCAAACCTTGTTCAACCAAATCAACCCGGGTGGCGATAAAAATGCGACACTCAATATCAAGGTCATTTATACACAGAAATAAGCACTTTTTATACCCTTTTTCTTCCAAGAAGCCCTGCCCCAAGGGGCTTCTTATTTTTTTATATGGCACTTTTAGTATGTATCGTAGGCCCTACGGCAGTGGGCAAAACAGCTTTGGCCATCCGATTGGCCAACTATTTCCAAACGGTGATTGTATCTGCCGATTCGCGCCAGGTTTACCAACAAATGCCCATTGGCACGGCCTTGCCTACTGCCGAAGAACGTGCCCAAGCCCCACACTTTTTAGTTGATTTCTTAACACCCGATCAGACAATCAGCGCCGGACAATATGCCGAAGAAGCCTTGCAACTGCTGCAAACCCTTTTCAAAACGCATCCGGTGGTGCTGCTCGTAGGAGGCTCGGGACTATATGTACAAGCCGTTTGCCAGGGCTTGGATCAGTTTCCTGAGGTGAACCAAGGCATCCGTGAGGAGCTAAACCGACAATTGGCAGAAACAGGCTTGCCCGCTTTGCTGCAACAACTCCAACAACTCGATCCGGCTTATTTTGAGCAAGTTGACAAAGCCAACCCGCGCAGGGTCATTCGTGCCTTGGAAGTTTGCCTATCGTCCGGAAAGCCTTTTTCAAGCTTCCACAAACAGGCTTCATCTCCACAGTTTTTTCAAACCCTGAAGATAGGACTGCAAGTACCTCGTGAAGTTTTGTACGACCGCATCAACCAACGGGTGCAACTGATGATGCAACAAGGACTGGCACAAGAGGTAGAGGCGCTGAAACCTTATGCCCATTGCCAAGCTTTGCAAACGGTAGGCTACCGAGAATTTTTTCCCTATTGGGAAGGCGATTACGACGAGGCAACGCTGGTAGCGCTGATCCAACAACACACCCGACAGTTTGCCAAACGTCAGCTGACTTGGTTTCGGAAAGACACTGCTATTCAATGGTTCGACCCACAAGCCGAAACCGCTATCATTGCTTTGATAGAGGAAGCACTCAAGCAACAAGAATGATTGGTTGGAATAAGCCTGTTGTTGCTACGCTATTTGCCTTCGGGCAACCGCCAAAAAACAAAGGTTAGCCCCAAAGCCAAACCGGCTATCAAACCCAGCGCTGTTGCGCCGCCTTCATAATACCAA
>DMHB01000368.1 GCA_003449595.1 Microscillaceae bacterium
GTACTTTTTTTGGCCAAAAATATAGGGTAAAACTTGCAGTTCAGATCTTCTTCTAAAAACTGAGAGTAGTTGTCTTCGGGGGCGATGGCTATCACTTCGTGTCCCTCGGCTTGTAAGGATTGTATCAAACCACTCCGGAAATTATAAATATTCCAAGAGGTGTTTAGCACAATGGCAATTCGCATATAAGGCCTGATTTAAATTGAGTAAGTAGTTGATTATAAATAAGATACATAGCTTTTGTGGATTTTTACTCTCTGTTTACGGCTGGGGTAAAAGAGTATGGCGAGTGGTTGAAGTTTGTCAACTTAACGCATAAATATTCGTGAAAGTTATACGATGTAATAATAAAAACCTTGAAAATTGCCACTTTTCTGTAAAGATTTACAATCTTTGGTTGTCAGAAAACGCTTGTTGGTTGTTATTCATCATTTTACAGCGTCTAAGTTTTACCGAAAAACACCTTCTTTTGTAATGCCTCGAAAACCTGTTTCTACAGCCCCTAAACCTGAACGTGCCGTGCTGGTCGCTCTTATCCCACAACAACAATCCGAAGCTTTGGCGCAAGTTTATTTGGATGAATTGGCTTTTTTGGCCGCTACCTTAGGCATTGAAACCATCGGTATTTTTACGCAAAAGATGCTGAAACCCGAAACCAAAACCTATATTGGCAAAGGTAAATTGGAAGAAGTAGTGGCTTTTGTCAAAGAACAAGAGGCCGATATGGTCATTTTTGACGACGAACTGACTCCTGCCCAAGTACGAAACTTGGAGCGCGCCTTCAATGGAGATAATATCTGGGAAGCGCAGTGTAAAATCTTAGACCGCAGCTTGATGATCTTAGATATTTTCTCGTTTCGTGCCCAAACTGCTCAAGCCAAAAGCCAAGTAGAGTTGGCACAATATCAGTATATGTTGCCACGCCTAACGCGGATGTGGACGCACCTTTCCAAACAAAAAGGAGGAATCGGGATGCGTGGCCCCGGCGAAAAAGAATTGGAAACCGACCGCCGTATAGTGAAAGACAAGATTAGTTTCCTCAAACAAAAATTAGATAAAATCGATAGCCAAAGCCTTACCAGACGCAAAAACCGCGAGCGGATGGTGCGGGTGGCTTTGGTAGGTTATACCAATGTAGGTAAATCCACCTTGATGAATTTGCTGACCAAAACAGCCATTTTGGCCGAAGACAAATTATTTGCTACAGTCGATGCTACAGTGCGCAAAATTGTGCTCGATAATATCCCTTTTCTAATCACTGACACAGTAGGCTTTATCCGCAAACTCCCCACTACTTTGGTAGAATGCTTCAAATCTACTTTGGACGAAATCCGTGAAGCCGATATTTTGCTGCATGTGGTCGATGTTTCAGCGCCTTTTTATGAAGAACAAATGCAGACCGTTCACGAAACGCTTTTTGAAATAGGGGCCGGCGATAAGCCAACTATCTTGGTTTGCAACAAAATAGATAAATATGCTAGCAACGATGAGTTGAACCAGTTGGCTTATCATCCTGAGTTTGCCAAAACCGGCCATCAAGTCGTTTTTATTTCGGCCACCCAAAAGCACAATGTACAAGCCCTGAAATCTACTATGTTGGATATGGTTCGTGAAAAGTTTTACACAATTTTCCCAAACAATCTCTAAATTTGTCAGGTTCAAACAGCAGCAATCCTTGGTCCTGTAGTTCAATGGATAGAATAGAAGTTTCCTAAACTTTTGATGCGGGTTCGATTCCCGCCGGGACTACTTCCCCGCAAAGTAACTGGTGAGTTAGCATACACCGGTTACTTTTTTGTATTTTTAAGGATAGAATTGAAGGAATAGTTAATAAGTTATTTTTTTTCAATCTGTGATGGGTTAGAGCCGGTTATATTTCCCTAAAGTGCTTCTGTAGTCAAATTAAGGCTATTTAGCATAGCTAAATGGGAAGTAACAAAAAATTAAAAAAAGCAACTTAATTCCATAACTTTCTTTCTTTAGATTTGAATAAAATTACTCCGAAGATTCTGCACTCATGAAATTATTTAATAGCAACCAAATTCGCCAGTGGGATAATTTTACTATTGAAAACGAACCCATTTCTTCTATTAATTTGATGGAAAGGGCTTCTACTGCTTTTGTGCAATGGTTCGTACAAAAATTTACCACTTCACAGCCTGTATATGTTTTTTGTGGGTTGGGAAACAATGGCGGCGATGGGTTGGTCATTGCCAGGTTGTTGTTGCAAGCCGGTTATGCTGTTAAAATTTTTGTATTGCGTTATTCACATCGGACTTCTTCCGATTTTCACCAAAACTATGTACGCTTGAAAGGCATTACAGAAGTAGAAAGCATTCATAGCGAGCAAGATTATCCTATTATTCCTGAAAATACTGTAGTTATAGATGCCATTTTTGGCTCAGGGCTGAACAAACCCTTAGAAGGACTTTGTGCCGATTTTGTGTATTACCTCAATCGCCAGCAGGCAGTGGTGGTTTCTGTGGATATTCCTTCAGGCTTGTTTGCCGACCAAGCCGGTAGCGGGGTTCTGGTAGTAAAAGCCCATTATACCATTTCTTTTCAATCTCCTAAATTGGCTTTTTTACTTCCTCAAAATGCAGCTTTTGTAGGCGAATGGTTGGTGCTTCCCATTGGGTTGCATCCGGCTTTCGAAGCACAAACCGATAGCGACTGGTACTTGATTGACAAACGGATGGCGCAAGCCTTGTACCGTCCCCGAAAGCCGTTTGCGCATAAAGGCGACTTTGGCAGGGCATTGCTTTGCTTGGGTAGTTATGGCAAAATGGGAGCGGCTGTGTTGGCAGCGCGGGCCTGTTTGCGGGCTGGCGTTGGTTTGTTATCGCTTTATGTGCCTGCTTGCGGGTATGCGATTTTGCAGATAGCAGTGCCCGAGGCTATGGTAATGACCGATGAAAGTGAAAATTATTTAGAAAATAGCCCTTCGTTGGTGCATTACCACGCGGTGGCCATTGGTTGTGGAATTGATACCAAAAATAAAACCCAGCGCTTTTTGCAAAAAGTGCTCCGCAACCTGCAAAAGCCTTGTGTGTTGGATGCCGATGCCCTCAATATCATCGCTGAAAACCCTTCTTTTAAAGCCAATATACCTCCATTTAGCATTCTGACACCACATCTGAAAGAATTTGAACGCCTTACTCATCCCGCCAAGGACGATTTTGAGCGTTTGCAATTGTTGCAAGAATTTGCCCAAAATTATCAAGTATATGTGGTGCTAAAAGGGCGCTATTCGACGCTGGCTACGCCCGATGGCAAGTTGTTTTTCAATACTTCGGGCAACCCCGGAATGGCTACCGGTGGCAGTGGCGATGTATTGACCGGTATTTTGACCGGTTTGCTGGCACAAGGATACACTCCGGAAGATACGTGTGTTTTGGGGGTTTATTTACACGGATTGGCAGGCGATTTGGCCAGTGAGCGTGTCGGCCAAGAAGCGTTGATTGCCTCAGACATTGTGTCGCACTTGGGGGAAGCATTTAAGCAGCTAAGTGGCAAAAAAACCTTGCTTTCAGAAGCA
>DMHB01000307.1 GCA_003449595.1 Microscillaceae bacterium
AAAAATAGAAAAATCTCTATAAGCTTGCCCCTGCTATCCCACTTAAATTTCCAAATACAAAAGTGTAATCTTGAAGTTGTGTAACACAGAATAGCGTATGCCAAACAAGGCACTTGCATAAAGCACAAAAAAAGGGCGGCGCTTATTAGCCCGCCCTTGATAACAAGATTTTTTCGGTGTTAAACAACTATTTAGCTTTTGTTTTGCTGCCTTCTTTTTCAGCCTTTTCTTTATCCTTCTCCTTTTTCTCTTTTTCTTTTTTCTCCATTTCTTCTTTTAGCTTTTTCTCGGCCTTGGTCAGATCTTCTACTTTTTTGGTGAGCGAATCGGGTACTTCAGGCGGATTTTGATCTACGATGTTGACTGATTTCAGCACATACTTGAATTTGGCGGCATCGACGGCGCGCTTTACTTCTACCACATTGGTTTTGCTTTCGTTCAAAATGCCGCAGTTGTGATCGTATTTCTGCACCTCGCCGCCTTTGTCGTCCAAATAGGTCAGGGTTACCATCAAATCCTCGAAACGGGCATCTTTGCGTTTGTTGACCAAGGTTAGTTGCACTACGAATTCGCCCAGTTCTTTGTCAACCAATTGCCCATCGATCACCAAGCCTTTCATTACTTCTTTCTCTCTATCGTCTTTGATTTCCTTGATGAGTTTCTCATACTTTTCCTTCTCCTTTTTCAGGCTGTCCATCTTTTCTTCTTCCTTAGTTTTCTTCTTCTTTTTCTCTTCCTTCTTCTCTTCTTCAGCCTTTTTATCTTCTATGGGGTCATATTTAATTTTGTTGTTGTTGGCAGTATCGTTTTTTTCTTCAGATCCAAAACGCACTTGGGTCAGCAGGAAATAAGCAAGCACCAACAACGTAATGCCTCCCAAGCCATACAAGGCGTAGGTCAGCCAAGTGCCGGTTTTGGCAAGAGGAGGTTCAGCAAAAGTATCACGCGTGGCTTTGGTGGCCTTCTGCGCCACAAAACTACCCTCCGATTGTTCGATGGCACTCACCAATTCAGCTAAATTTTTGAACCGCGCTTGTGGACTTTTTTGCGTAGTATTTTTGAGAATAAACTGCGCCTTTTCGGAAATAAGCGAGTTGTAATCCTGCAAAGGTGGAATTTCTTTCTGAGCGATGGCTTTTTTGAGCGCCTCGCTGCTTGGCTCTGCATCGTAGGGAAGTTTTCCGGTCAGCATTTTGAAAAACACCACACCTAAGGCATAAATCGCTGTTTCGGTCGTAGGCTGGTTGATCGACAACAGCTCGGGCGCCGTAGCAGCCGTAAAAACAAGATTTCTGAAAGGAAACACTTGCCCAAAACCCGCTTCAGTAAGCTTGATATCGCCATTAGGCAACACAAAAACTTGCTGTGGGCCAAAATGACCAAATACTGCCCCTTGTTGGTTGAGGGTCAAAAAAGCTTCGGTTATCTGAAGCAACATCGGATAGGCTTGTTTCTCTGTGATAGCGCCTCCAAACCCTTTCAAATATTGCTCTAAGGGAATCGCCTCGCCTAACTCGGCAATGCAAAGGTAGTGTTCGTCTGTTTCTAAAAAATCGTAGAGCGTAGCCAAACGTATGTGCTGGGGCCACTGCATCAGTTCCCCCATTTGCTGCTTTACCAAGGCCGCATTGTCTTGCACCAAATCTTTTCGGATGGCTTTCACCCACACTTTTCTGTCTAACTGCAAATGGCGCGCTACGAAAACGTCTCCTTCAGGCAACTGAAAAAGCAGGGTTTCTATTTGGTAGTTGAGAATTTGTTCTCCAATCATACGTCTGATGCGTAAATTTTTTACTTTTTAGGTGAAGAAGGCTTCGCATTGATAGGAATGATGATTTCTTTGCCTTCGAAAACATCTTCTACTTCGCTGCGCACAGCATTGGCCTGCGCCAATACTTGGTAATTGACACGGTACAAACTGGCTAATTGTCCTAAACTTTCGCCTCGTTGAATTTTATGAACAGCACGCACAGGCACTCGGATACCATATTTAGGCTCTAATTTGGTTTTCTTGCCTATTTTTTTGAGATCGTTCAGCTTTCTTAGGGTATCGATGTGGACATAATAACGCTTGGAAAGCATTTCTAAAGTTTCGCCCAACTTTACTTTGTGCATATAAATTTGCACAGAATCAACACCGCCAATTTTTTTGGAAGATCGAAGACTATCGCGCAAGCGTACTGCAAATTTGGCTTTGGTGATAGAGTCTTGTCTTTTGCGGATTTGAGCAGTGTCTGATAAATTAAAGGCCAATTCCGATCGCTTGGTGCTTGTTGAAGAATACGCCAACCAAATCAGCGATGTAACGGCCAAAAGCGCCAAAAAGGCAAACAGTGGCAGGTTGAGATATGGGATCGCTTTTTGAGTTTCGATGACTTCTTCGTCTGCAATCACTACTTCGATGCGGCGCTCAGGAATTTCTACAAGGGTATCTTCGCCCGCTTTGGCCTGAAGTTCAGAGACGAGGGGCGAGGCCACCTGTCCTAAAGTAGCTATGGCTTCTTGCAAAGCTACCAAATTGCCGAAACGCTGTGTAGGCTGCGCTTGGGTTGCTTTTTCGACCAGCTGTTGTGCTGAAGCAGCAATGGCCGGATAAAACGACTTCATCGGCGGAATACTGCCTGCTTTGACCCTTATTTTGATTTCTTCGGCAGGTAACTCTACAAAAGGCTGCTTGCCGCACAACATCAGGTAAAGCGTGGTGCCTATATTGTAAACCGGAGTACTTTCTTGGGGGATTTGTTGGGCGATTTGCTCGGGCGCTAAAAAGCCTAACGTATCTGCATCGGCCAACCGAATGGCTTCTTGCAAATAGGTGGGGCAAAAAGCCAGCTCGCCTACTTTGATTTGCTCGCCGTGAGCTACCCAAATTTGCGATGGCACCAAAGCCGCCGAAGGAAGACGACGCTGGCGGGCAAACTGCACGGCATCGAGCAACTGAGTGGCCAAGGTCTTGACTTTCAGCTCTGGGATAGGGCCGGTTACTTCGTCCACCAATTTTTGAAGGGATTTGCCTTCGATGTGTTCAAAAAAGAAAAAAGTATTGTCGGCACGCTCAATGAAATCGTAAAACGTAACAATATAGGGGTGTTGGATTTTTGCTAATGCCTTGAGTTCTTGGGTAATTTGCAAACAAGTTTGGGGTTGCTCTTGGCGAAAAAGTGGGTTAAACGTGCGGATGTTGATTTTCTTCCCAAATTGGCTATGAACCCCCAAATAAGTAATGAAAAAAGCCGTTTCTTCGAGCTGAGCAGCAATTTTATAGTTCAGTATTTGTTCGCCAATCATTCCTTGAATAGGTCTATTTTGTATTAAATTTCCTTAATTGATTTAAAAAATTGAATTGCCCTCTGCAATACTTTTTTGAAATATCAGCTCAAAATTAAGACTTCTTTTACAAACCTGAAACTTTCAACACCTCAGCGCCTTTCAGATTTGCTTTTATCTTGCGTCTTTTGTTTGTCTTTGGCCTGTTTGGGTTGTTTTTCGACCGGAATTACCAAACTA
This sequence comes from Microscillaceae bacterium, assembly GCA_003449595.1. GTDB lineage: Bacteria > Bacteroidota > Bacteroidia > Cytophagales > Microscillaceae > UBA8158. Next base: position 3,508 of record DMHB01000307.1, read on the forward strand.
TCTAATTTGCGAATATCGCGGGCATTTTTCAATTTGTTGGCTTTCATCAGCTCTTCTGTACTGACTCCATACTTTTCTGAAATATCTTGCAAAGTTTCGTTGCGCTCTACTTTGTGCACCACCGACATCACCCCTCTGACTTTGCGCAAAGCATCATTTTTAAAGGTTTTAAATTCATTGTAGGTGTCTTGCACATCTTCATACGCATCTTTGGCTTGGTTGTATTTGTCGTTTACATCGCGCAGAAAAGGGCTTTTGTCTATGGCTTTGTTCAACAGTTTTTTTTCTAACGAAAACATCAACGAAGTGCTGTTTTTGGCCGAATCTTGAGGGTTTTGAAAACGGCTATGAAAGTTTTTTCCAAAAATTTGCTTGGCCAAGGCATTATCGGCTGAGAAATATACGTAGGCCAAAAGCAGCGATACAACCGACAAGAATCCAAAAGTAATGTACTCCCCTTTCGGGATATTGCTCAACAAGTCGCCAAAATTGACCGATTCGGGCAAGATTTGCCGGGTTTTTTGTTTGGCTTTTTGCAACAAGGCTTGCGCCGACAAGTGGTTGCTGTTTTTCGAGGTATATTGCGATCTATACTTGCCCCCTGTATCGGGCTTTGTTTTCGTAAACGAACTTGAGCCAAACGATTTGAGCGCTTGTTGGCTTTTGTAGCGCTCGGGGCTGAGCGGGTCGGCTTTGTAGAAGTCGATTACTTGCACAGTGGTATTGTCGGTGCCCCCAAACAAGTTGGCCGTTTGCACCAGCGAAATGGCTTTGAGTTGTGTATCGATAGGTTGGGCTAATATTTCTTCAATTTTTCCCTCACTGAGCATATTGGTAAGGCCATCGGTACATAGCAAGAAAATATCGCCTTGCACCGCATCCATTGGCTCGTCGCACACCTCAACCTCTACCAAGCTATGTGTACCCAAAGCGCGAGAAAGCTCATTTTTTTGAGGATGGTTTTCGGCCTCGTCTTCCGAAATCATTCCTTGGTCAACCAGCGACTGCACAAAAGAGTGGTCTTTGGTAAGCCGCTCTAAACTGCCTTGGTGCAAATAATACAAGCGGCTGTCGCCTACGTGCGCATAGAAAAGTCGGCTTCCCCTGATGATGACCGCCACGCAAGTGGTTCCCATACCGCGCAAATCGGGGCGCTGCATGGCTTGGTGATACACTTTTTGGTTGGCATATTGCACTGCCAACTGGAGCGCACTTTCGGCATCTTGGTAGTATTGCTGCTGCATAAAATTGCGGATGCCCTCGACGGCCAACTGCGAAGCCACTTCACCACCGGCGTGTCCGCCCATCCCATCACAAACCACAAACAAATGCCCGTTGAGGGTATCGAAATACCCCATATAATCTTGATTTTCAGACCGTACCTGCCCAATGTCGGTATGGTTGCCAAAGCGAAATAAAGGCTCGTTCAAGGTCATAGGGCTTGGTGGTTTTTAGATTTGAAACTTGCAAGTAGAAGCGCCAAAACGGATAATATCGCCTGATTTGAGAATGAGTTTATCGATGCGGTTGCCGTTTACAAAAGTGCCGTTGGTGCTGCCCAGGTCGGTCAGAAAAAAGCTGCCATTTTCGATGCTGATAATGGCGTGATTTTTTGAGATGGTTTGTTCGGGTATCACAATGTCGTTGCCTTCTTGGCGGCCAATGGTAATTTTGAGCTTGTTGAGCGTAAAATTTTGGCTAAACCCACCTGCCGTAACCATCAACACCGGTGCTCCTCCCCCACCCGAAATCACGGTTTTTTTCATATCATACTTGGAAGGCCCTACGTTTTGGTTCTGCTGAAACATTTGCTCTTTTTCTTTAAGCTCTTGCTGCACCGCCCGAATTTGCTCGCGCAGCATAATATTTTGTTCTTCGATGGCCTTGAACCGCTCTTCTTCTTCTGCTTGACGGCGTTCTTCTTCTTCGAGGCGCATCATTTCTTCCTCCTCTTCTTCTTGTGCGCGGTTCACACGCTTGGCTTGTTGCTCGCGGTATTGGTAAAAGGCATACGCCCCCAAAACACCTACCAAAATCAAGATGAATACGCCATAATTGCTCCAAAATCCACGATTACTCCCTCCTTTGATGGGCGCATTGTAGTTGATTACCTGGCTGCTGCCTTTGTATTGGATTTCAAACTGGTGGATTTTGCCATCGGCGGTTTGCTCGGTTACAAATGTCAGCATATACGCCTCTTGGCCTTCCTCGCCTTTTGCGCCGCTATTTTCAACAAAGGCCGTGATGGCTTCGCGCACATCGAAGGCTGTTTTGGCTGTAGCCGAGCTGCCTCCGGTTCGGTCGCTGATGCGCAGGAAATCGTCGGGATTGTACTGGGTATTGACCTTGTAGGTGATGATGAAAACCGGTATTTTTGCCCTTTTGGCCTTCTCGATGATGTCTTGAAAGCCCATTCCTGCGCCTTCTTTATTGGGTACGGCTGCTGTCATCAGGATCAACATCTTGCGGCCTGGATCGCGCTGTGAAGCCATAAAATCTAAGGCATCGTACAAACACTTGAAAACATCGACCGACGAGGCTGTGTTATCTTTTTTGGTATTATTGTTTGTGCCTACGGTTGAGTCGGTTTTCACCTCGTTTTTGTTGTTGTCGCGTACAAGAATTTTATTTTGGACATCTTGTTTGAAAAGCGCAAAATTAGACGAGAACTCGTTGTTGAGCAGCACTACATTTTCGTTGTCGTCGGAGGGTTTGCCAAAATAGCCCACATTGATTTTATCGCCATCCGGCAAACGGTCGAGCACCCGCAGCACGGCTTTTTTGAAGTTTTCTAAGGGAAGCCCCTTGGTAATGGGCGAAGCCTCGACTAAGAAAAAGATGAGTTTGTTTTTGTCTGTACCCGCAGAGTCGGAAAGTTCGGTACGGCTAAGTTCAAACGAAAGGTTTTGCTTGTTTTCGTCCAACACTTTGAAATCCGTTTCGACGGGACGTTTCTTCCCGGGCACGGTAAATTTGACTTTGAGCGTAGGAAACCCACTGGTGTCGGTTTCGACCACCGTAAACAAGTTATTGGTCTGTTGTGCCAAGGCTATATGACCCCACCACCAACAGCACCAAACAAGGACAAAAACGCACTTTCTTGCTTGCATCATAGACTGTTAGGCAATGCTTCGGAATTTAAAAATGGTGTCACCAATGCGGATAATATCGCCGTCTTTGAGGTTGCCCTCCTCCTCGAACACATCGTTGACAAACGTGCCATTGGTCGATAGCTCATCGCGAAATTTGAAATGTCCCATCCGGTGCAAAATGGTGAGGTGTTTGCCCGAAACAGCCGGGTCGTTGGGCACGATGATGTCGCAGGCTTGGTCGGAGCCGATTACGTTGCGCCCTTCATACAGGCGATAATCTGCACCGTTTGGGTCGATGGTAAACGAAACCAACCAACCGGCCAACTTGCGCCCTTGGGTGTAGGACTGCTGCACAAAATTGAATTGCGAGGGAGTGCTCAACCCGCCTGCATCCGAAAAAATCTGGGTGCGGTTAAGGGCTGCATTGCCAAATCCCTGCCCCGAAAAACCTACATCGGTATCGAAATGCGGATTGCCAAAATCGCTGTCGCCGGCAGTCATCATTCCGCCCTTTTTGGGGCAATAAGGACACTCAGCCAAAGAGTCGGGGAAATAATGCCCGTTTTCGCAAAGTTTGAATTCGCTCATAAGGTGTCTGTCAAAAAATTGGTGTACTTATTTGCTACATCCATTGTTGTACAAATTTAGCCAATATTCTGCTAATTTACAGCACTTTACGGGGTTTTTAGCGCTTGGGCATCCGCTTCTACTTGTGCACGCAAATCGTCTTTGTAGGCAATCATTTTCTGCAAAAGGGTGGCATCGGCAGCAGCCAATATTTGTACGGCCAACAATCCTGCATTTTTGGCCGCATTGAGCGCCACCGTAGCCACCGGTACGCTGTTGGGCATTTGCAAAATCGACAGGATAGAATCCCAACCATCGATTGAGTTGGACGATTTAACCGGCACACCTACCACAGGCAGCGGGGTAAGCGAGGCTACCATTCCAGGTAGGTGCGCCGCGCCGCCTGCCCCCGCGATGATGACTTTCAGTCCGCGCTGATGGGCTTGTTGGGCATATTGCACCATTTTGAGGGGGGTACGGTGCGCCG
>DMHB01000028.1 GCA_003449595.1 Microscillaceae bacterium
TTCTACCTTCGCAAGCCCACTAATATCTACAAAAGCTACTTCGGGTAGTTGCTCGATGCGTGAGCGCAACACTTGCTCGGAAAAATTGCTTATTCTTAAAAATTCTGGTGGATTTTGATATTTTGTACCAGCCTCTTTTTTGGCAAATACATTCAACACAAATACAGGGATGTCGCCCGGATTAGCCTTTATAAGCATCGGTCGTTCCATATCCTTAGGCAATGATTGCATCACCTTATCTATTTGCTCGTTCACCTCGATAAAAGCCAACTGAACATCGGTTCCATAATTGAAACGGAGCTTTATCAGCATTTGATTATCTTGACTAATAGCATCCAGATGTTGCAAGTTATTCAATAGTTGGAGTTGTTTTTTGATAGGTAAAGTAACCAATTGATGTATTTCTCTTCCTGAGTGGTTTGGATAATTTACACGAACGGTTATTTCAGGAATTTCAATATCAGGAAGCAGCGAAATGGGTAGATTTTGAAGCGCCAAGATTCCCAACACACAAAGTGATACAACAGTGGTGCAAACTGCAATGGGGCGATTTAAAAGGTTGTAAATCAGCATAGTTCATTATTTTGACTTGTTGACTGCTTGCTGTTTGGGTTTAGAAGGAGTATGTCAAATAGCCCCCATTGAGGCCAATCTCGTTGGTTTACTCAGCCAATTCAACTGCTGCATCAGGTGCTAAATTCAACTGCCCTTCTACAATGATTTGATCCTCAGGGGCTATGCCTTCTACTGCCATTTCTTCGCTGTTTTCATACAGTATTTTTACTTCATTCCACTTGGCTCTTCCGGCAGAGTACGTAAAAATTATTTTTTTACCGGAACGATCTACAATAGCTCGCTTAGGCACCACCACTTGATTGGGAATGAAGGAATCGAAAATCACTTGTACACTCATTCCTTCTACCAAGGCCAAATCAGGCTGATTGACTTGTACTTGTACTTTAGCCAACCCCTCTTCATTGATAATCGGATTGACAGTGGACACATAACCTTGATATGTCTTGGGTTCTAATGTACCCAATATGATGCGTGCGGGTTGATTAATGGCAACGGCGCGCAGTTCTGTTTCTAATAAATACGCCTCTGCCAGCCTGTTATGAGTTGACAACAAAGTGCAAATGGCTTCGCCTTGGCTCACGTGGTTAAACCTGTGCAAGGTCAAGTCGGCAATAATTCCTGAAAAAGGAGCTAACAGAATTGTTTTATCATAGTTAAGTTGTGCTAATTTCAAGTTTGCAATGGCATCATAATAGCCTGCCCTGATTTTCAGATCACGCAGTAATCTCGGTTTTACACTATTGGTATCCCTGTCGTTGCCTCCAAATTCAAGTACGAGTCGGTTCAAAATTTCTTCGGCTTTCTGAACCTGATATTGAGCCTGTTGAAGTGCTACCTGTTGATATTCACTGTTTAATGAGGCGATCAATTGGCCTTTGCTGACAAGGCTGCCGTTACTGACCATCATTTTTTCAATAACCCCAGATTGCTGAAATTGAAGCCGGCTTTTTTCTCCAGCTAAAATTTTCCCATTGCTCAACATTTCTACTCTAAAAGGTCTTTTTTCAACTTTTACCACTTTCACTTGCAGGTTAACGGCTTTGACCTCTTTAGCAGATTTTTGGGGTGATGTATTGGAGGAGGAGGGTGCAGCACAACCACCACACCATAAAAGAGAAGCCCAACCTACACATAGCAACCACTTAGGTAGATAGTACAATTGGACAAAGAATGAAAAAACTTTATTGAAGTAACTTAACACGTTACGACCCTCTCCATTTATGGCAAATTAGCTTCTGTTTCTGCCGAATTGATATTGCCAGTCAATTCAGTAACCTTCACTAATTCACAATTATTAAATATATACAATTTGGGAATTCCGTTCAAAATGCCCGCCCGATTAGCTACCAGTTTATCGTCTAAAAGTATTTTATCAGCAGGGATGCCTTGCTCTTCAAGCAATATATGATAAGATTTTTTACTTTCTGTTACCATAATGCCCTGAAAAGTACTTTTTTTAGTCATCTCCTTAAGTAACCCCAACAATGCCCTACTGCAAGATTCGCAACTGTTTGCCGGAAAAATCAAAATATGAGTAATTTTGCACGCTATTAATCCCTTAAAATCAGGATTAAATTGCTTGAGGTATTGTTGCAAGGCTATTTTCTCTTGTTGCATTTTGGCTTTTGTAGTTGGGGTGCAGCCCAAGCCTATACATCCCCACAAAAGCAATAGGTGAAGCTGGTAGCATAGCCAATATTGAATTTTTAAATCCTTCATCGCTTCAATAATTCAAACCGGGAGAAAACCATTTCATCTTCGTTGTCAGTAAACTTGCGTAGGTAAAGCCCCTTTTGAGTTACAAAGAAATTATTCTGATCGTGATAAGGGGGCAATACTGCCGTTTCGCCTACTTGGTTGAAGTTTTCATCTAAAATAATGACTGCCAAGTTGCGGTATTCAAACACAAAAATCGACTTCATCTCTAAGGCTTTCTTGCTGGGCATTTCTACAAACCGGTAATACACCTTGCGGTATTTGTCATATACCACCGTCGAGTAGCAGGAGTTTTCGCGGTAAAAGTCTAAGTTATCACTCCCGCCGTCGCCTGTAGCAATCATTTGATTTACCTGTTTGAAGTGCTTGGTCTTGGCAGGGTAGCGTTGTTGCTTTCCGCTTTTCAGGTCATAAACATACAAATATTCGGAATAACGATGACTGAAAACTACTTTTACTTGTTCAGTAATAAAAAAAAATGTTGGCTCTCTCATGCTGAGATTTATATTCATTTCTTTTCCGTCATACTCTTTAGGACCGGGCACGAGGTATTGGTAAGCCCCGTCGGTAAGGTTGAGCGCAATAAGCTGCCGCTCGTCCGAAGGCTTCAAATGCGCAGCAAATACGTCTGTCGCACCACGCAAGTACAGCATATCTCCATTCAAGAAAGGAGGTCTGCTTGTCATTGCAAAAGGCGTAGCTGTACCTTGTCCCGGCTGTTGGTTTGCTTTCAACAGGCTATATTTTTGAAGCTTGTTGCCCAGCGTATCGAATTGGAAAAGTTGGTATTTATAAGAATTCAACAAATAATAATACCCGCCTGCCACCAAAAAGCCATTCAAGTTGCCGACCCCTTGCGGCCCTTCTCGTTCAAATTTTATCTTCTTGACCAACTTACCCAAGCGCAGGTCATAGAACTGTAAGCTGTTTTTGTTTTCGTTCAACGCCACCAACAACTGCTCTTTTTCCAAGTATTGCAACTGCCGGCTTTTGGGTTTGGTAGTTACATCGATAGGAATTACCAAAGAATCTTTAAGTTGCAAATCATATTTGGCCTGCTGCAAAGGCTGACCGTCTTGCTGCCCAACGCAAGAAATCATCAGCCACCAAAGGCTTGTAAAAAGGAGGAAATGAATCTTTTTTTTCATCATAAACCGGAAATAAACACCAGGCCGTGTAGAATTTGACCTGGTGCTTGTTAAAGAAAATTTAATCTCCTGGAGGGACAGGCGTATCATCCAAACAATAATTTCTATTTCCTTCTTTGCAATCGTCTCCCGTAAAATACCTTACGTGAGGCCAATCTCCTGCTTTGGCAGGCTTGGGCTGCAACAAACTTCCTGCGCCCAGCGATAACACAGTAATAACAAATAATACCAGCTTCTTTTTCATACGAAATCAAATTTAAGTGGATGAATATTGAATTACTGCTTGCAAATAGAAAAAAAAAAATGAATTATCCA
>DMHB01000174.1 GCA_003449595.1 Microscillaceae bacterium
CTCACGTGATCTTTAAAAACCTACTCGAAAATATCTCTGTTGATACTGCTTACCTGCATCATTGGATTAACAAGTTAAAACTTACTACTTTTAACCTCTTTCAAATATGAACGACACCACCCCCGAAATGCGCAAGAAACAATTGGAGCTTGTTTTTCGGATGACCCCCAAAGAGCGCTTCCAGCAAGGCTTAGAGATGATTGCTTTTGTCAGACAAACGGTAGAAAACAGTATCCTCAAACAAAATCCAAACCTTACCGCAGCCGAATTGAAAGTTGAAGTTTTTAAACGCTACTATGGCAAAGAATTTTCAGCAGAAGAGCAACAACGCATCATCGCGCATTTGCTGACGCATTAATGCCCTCATTGTCATGGCTTTACGTAATCTGAAACGAAGCTTGAATTAAATCTTCTGCTCGCGACGAATTGCCCACCCAAAGCTGGTAATTGGCGGCTTCTACAACCCAACTGCGCGATTTTACATCGAAATAGGCAAACTTGGTGGCTGGTATTTCAAAAGCAACTACTTGTGTTTCGCCGGGTTGTAGGGCTATTTTTTGAAAAGCAACTAACCCTTTCTGATGTCTTTCTACTGCCGAATCGGCACATCCATAATATACTTGCACCACCTCTTCACCGGTTCGTTGGCCTGTGTTGGTTACTTCGATGCTGCAAAGCAGGTTTTGGTTTGCTGCAAGCGTGGGCGTTGGCAGGTACAAATTATTGAGTTGAAAATGCGTGTAGCTCAACCCAAATCCAAAGGCAAAAGCTGGTTGGGTTTGTTGCTTGTCCATCAGGCGGTAGCCGTGGTAAAAATCGTATGTAATTTGGGTGGCATTTTTATCAAAAAAAGGCAGTTGCGCTGTCGATTTTGGAAAAACACAAGGCAACTTGCCACTGGGGTTTGCGCTGCCCAGCAACACATCCGCCAAAGCGTGGCCGCCTTCCATTCCCAAATACCAACCCATCAGCAAGGCTGGCACTTTTTCGCGCCAAGCTTCTGTGATGATGGCGCTGCCTCCTTGCAATACTACCACGGTTTTGGGGTTGGCTTGGGCCACAGCCACGATGAGCTTTTCGTCGTGTGCCGACAGGGTCAAAGCATCTCTGTCGCCTCCGATAAACACGATGTATTCGCCTTCTTGTTTGTGGGTGTAGCCCGCTACCAACACAACGGCATCGGCTTCTTGGGCTGCTTTTTGCGCTTGCGCGATATTTTTTCCGTCGCAAAACGAAACAGTGGCTTGGCTGCCTACCGCCTCGCGCAATCCCTGCAAAGGTGTAATTATGTAAGGCGCACGTACTTTGCTGCTGCCTTTGTCGCCGGTATTGGGTACTTCGGCCAACTTGCCGATGACGGCTATTTTTTTAATTTTTCCCAGGTCGAGCGGCAGCAAAGGAGCACCGGTAGCGACTATAGGATCATTTTTAAGCAGTACCATAGCCTTTTGGGCACTTTCGCGCGCCAAAGCTTGGTGCGCTTCCGAAGCCACTTGGCCGGGGTGGTAGGTGTTTTGGTTGCCTACTTGGGCAAAGCGTATTTTTTGCCGCAAGATGCGTATCACGGCCTCATCGATGAGGGCTTCGGGCACTTCGCCTTTTTGAACCAATTTTAAAAGCTTTTTAAAGTATTTTTCAAAAGGCATTTCAATGTCTAATCCGCCAAGCAAAGCAGCCTTGGCCTCGCGGATGCCCCACGCAAAGTCGGAAATGACAAAGCCCTGAAAGCCCCATTCTTCTTTTAAAATTTGGCGCAACAGCCAGGTATGATGTCCGCAAAAAGTGCCATTGAGCTTGTTGTAGGCACTCATCACAGAGGCTGCTCCTTCGTCGAGGCATCGTTTGAAATGTGGGAGGTATATTTCTTGCAAGGTTCGTTCGTCGGCCTGCACATCGACCTTGAAACGGGCGTTTTCCATACTGTTGCACGCAAAATGCTTGATACAGGCCATTACGTGCTGCTGCACCCCGCGCACCAAGGCAGCACCCATTTCGCCGAGGTGGTGCGGGTCTTCGCCGTAGGTTTCTTGCGCGCGCCCCCAAGCCGGATGACGCAGCAAGTTGATGCAAACGCCTGCAAAAAAATTACCCCCTTGGGCGCGTACTTCGATGCCGATGGCCTCGCCGATGCGTTGCTCCAAGGCGGTGTCCCACGAAGCACCCCGCGCCATCGACACAGGAAAACAAGTAGAATGGTACATCACTACGCCTCGTGGCCCATCGCTGAAAAGCACCGGCGGAATGCCTAACCGTTCATTAGCACCCGCCGGGATAGGGGTAAAATTGTAGGCTTTTATCATTTCCCAAATGCCGCGTAGCCGTGGGGTGTCGCCCGAAAGTTGGTCAATCTTTTCGGAAAGGCTCATTTGCGAAAGCAAAGAAAGCGCCTTGGTTTCTATTTCTTCGGTAGAAAGCGGAGTGGTGGGTGCAAAATCGCCCCAGTGGAAGGGTTTGGGGGTAAGTGAAGACATAGCAATTAGATGTAATATATTTTATTATGTTAATCTCATCTATTTCGCTTCTTCTGCCAGCGGTTGGAATAGGCGAGGCTCTTGGTCGTTCACATCGCTTACCAAAAGGTCTCCCTCTTTGAAGATGAGTTTCATTTTTACTTCGCTGCGCGCAATTTTAACGATATAGTAGGTGGGCTTTTTTTCTAAGATTTCTAACTCAACCCAGAAATCGGGTTTCTGAGAAATTGAAAGTTCAATGAAAGGCGTGTCAGGGCTTGTCAATTGTTCAGTTACTCTGAACTTCATCCAGGTGTCATCTTCCTCTACATATATATACGTTGTGGGCTGTTTTTGGGCTTGCGCTGTTACAAACGCAAAGGCAAGGAACACAATGGTCAGAAAGCTTGTTTTCAAAGTCTTTAAGTTTTAATTGAAAAAAACATTTAATTTGTGGTACAAGTTTTAAGAGGTGGACAAACTGTCCTTTTGTACACTCGTTGACACCGCTTACAAATTTTTCA
>DMHB01000433.1 GCA_003449595.1 Microscillaceae bacterium
TTTAATTTGTTACTCATACTTAAATACAATTTTTCAAGATTTCACACTATGAAACTTATGCTTGACTATACCACAAGGTTGGGTAGCCTAAAAAAAGCTCAAACGCCCGGAGCAACTTGTCAAAACTCTATACTGTCGTCCTCTATGGTTTTATTACAAAGAAGACCTCCAAAATTTATCTCCATCCTTTTATTGATAGTAGTATGGGGTTGTTTGCTGGCTTGTGGTAGCAAAAACACGGCTACTCAAGAAGACAATGCCTCCACAAAAAAAACCGGTGAGAAAAATACTGCAAACCAAGAAAACAAAACCCAAGAGATCCTCACCAGGAAGATGCTTGCACCGCAGGATCTGGTTACTTTCTTGCCTAAAACCGTTGAAGGATATTTATTGGATGGCCAAATCAGCGGCGATACAGCCACCATCAAAAATTTGAAAGTAACCAATGCAGAAGCAGTTTATAAAAAAGGCGCTAATATATTGGCCATTGTACTGACTGACTACAGCGAAGCGCCTCAAGTGTATAGTGGTATCAGTACAGTCTGGAAAATGGGGCTAAATATGGATAACGCCCAAGAGAAAATCAGCCCCGTTACTATCAAAAAACAACAAGGGATGGCACGGTTCAATAAAAAAAACAAAACGGCTGAAGTGGTCATAGGCATAGGAAACCGATTCATTGTAACCATCAAAGCCGACAATCAAAAGGATGCCACCCTTGTCGAATCGGTGGCTGAAAGTCTTGACTTTGAAAATCTTTTGAAGAAAAAATAAATGGTAATCAAGCATTATTGCAGCCAAATTCTTCAAAATTTAATCGATAATTTAGCCAGCTCAAACAATAAAAAAGTTTATTTTGTGTTTTTCTATTGATGTTATCAGTTAACTCAAATTTTTACTGTATATGAAAAAATTATTCGCTTTTTCACTTGTTGCTTTACTTTCACTATCAGTTGTTTTTGCCCAAAATGCTATCAGCGATTTTCCAGATGGATATTATCGTATCAAAAACAAAGCCACCGGCAAATACATTGACGTAGAAGGTAACAGCAAAAACAACGGTTCAAATGTACACGCTTGGCAATACAACCGTGGTGCAGACAGCCAAATTTGGTATGTTTCTAACTTAGGCAACGGTATGTACACCATTGCTGCTAAGCATAGCGGCAAATTGTTGGAAATCGACGTAAACAACGCCAAAGCAGGTCAAAGTGGTGGTAATGGCAAGCCTGCCCAAACTTGGGAAAACGCCGGCACACCTCAGCAAAAATGGGAAATCTTAGACTCTAACCCTGATCGCTACGAGTTTTATTTACGTTGTGTGAGCAACAACAAATCTTTAGATGTAAAATCAGAAGATGGCAGCAAAGATGGTGCTCAAATCCAAGTATGGGATTTACAGCGTGGCAACGACCGCCAAGTGTGGGTTTTCGAGCCTGAAATGTAATTGATCGCTCATCGTTTTCAAAAGGTCAGCCCCCCAAAGGCTGACCTTTTTTTATTGCTGCTCAAATCTTTCTACTTTTGCCTCCTTTACAATACTTTACTTACTACTTCTTAAGCCAACCCTATGTCTTTTGATTACATCATCGTCGGAGGAGGTACTGCCGGATGCGTATTAGCAGCCCGTTTATCGGAAAACCCTGCGACTACCGTATTATTGATAGAAGCTGGAGGCTACCCCCACGATGTGCGTGTAAGTATGCCTGCCGGCTATCCTGCGTTACAAAAAACTGCCCGCGATTGGGCTTTTTGGACTACCCAACAACCACAGCTCCACAACCGAAAGCTGTTTCAGCCGCGTGGCAAAATGATAGGAGGCACCGGCGCTATGAATGGTATGATTTATATGCGTGGCCACGCCTCAGACTATGCCCAGTGGGGGTCGGCAGCTGATAATAGCTGGCAGTGGGACAGCGTTTTGCCCTATTTCAAAAAATCGGAAAACAACCTCCAATTCACCAACGACGCACACGCTCAAAACGGCCCTTGGACCATCAGCAGCCCTGCCTTCCGGCATCCGCTCAACGAAGCCTTTCTTGAAGCCGGCGCCGCCCAACAAATCCCTTGGCGGGAAGATTTTAACACCGGCGAAACCTTGGGTGTGGGGTGGTTTCAAGGGTGTATTGCGCAAGGCAAACGCCACAGCACCTACCACGCCTTTTTGAAGCCTGCATTGCAGCGCAAAAATTTAACCGTTTGGACGCATACCCTCACCCATCAAATTGACATCCAACCCCCACGCGCCAAAGGGGTGTGGGTAAGCCGCAGCAAAGCAAAAAAACAATGGGTAGAAGCCAACCAAGCGGTTGTATTGGCCGCCGGAGCCATACAAAGCCCTCAATTGTTGATGCTTTCGGGCATTGGCGGCCCTGCCCACCTGCAAAGTAAAGGCATCCAGCCGCTGGTCGAAAGCCCCGAAGTAGGCCAAAACTTGCAAGACCATTGGCAATATTTTTTGGGCTATACCTGTCCCCAGAAAATCACATTGAATAGTGCAGTCAAGCTTTCCAACTTATGGCAATATTTTGTACACAAAAAAGGTATTTTTGCCAACCTTATTTCTGCTGCCGGTGGATTTATCAGCACACAAAACAGCACTATTCCTGATATTCAATTCCACTTTGTGCCCGGGCTGGGTGGAGACGATATCCACGATATGGCCAAACAGCCTAAAACAGACGGATTTATGCTGGGGCTTACCCTGCTCAAGCCTGAAAGCAGAGGGCAAATAACCTTGTTAGACAACCGCCCCGATAGCTCGCCCTTGATTGACCCTAATTTTGGCACTTCCTCGAAAGATTGGCAAACCCTCATTGAGGCTTATGCCATCGGCGAAGCCATCGTAGAGTCGACAGCCTTAGCGCCCTTCCGCAAGACGGCCACCAAACCCAAACACCGCCTAAATAGCCTTGCTGACAAGGAAAATTTCATTCGACAAACTTTAGAAAGTGTTTACCATAGCTGCGGCACCTGCCGAATGGGCAGCGATCTACAAGCGGTGGTCGATCCGCAACTCAGGGTCAACGGAGTTGATAATTTATATGTAGCCGATGCCTCGATTATGCCCACTATTCCGGCAGGCAATATCCAAGCAGCCATTGTGATGATTGCTGAAAAAGCTGCCGTGTCTATAAATTCTTAATTCCCTCATTCGTAGCAGTACCAACTGTTGAAAAATTATATATCTTCGAGAAGTTTTTAAAAATACCTCATTATTTACTACCTCACGTGTGTATGAAGCGTACAAATTTATTGATTGTGCTCCCGCTGGCTTTGGTAATGACCTCTTGCGGGGGAAACCAGGAAAAAAAAGAAGAAATTAAAGAAGAGAAAAAGGAAGTGA
>DMHB01000432.1 GCA_003449595.1 Microscillaceae bacterium
AAATAAGAAAGGAGATTTGGGAGCAATACTTGAAAAATATCAAAGGAAAATCATTACAAGATTTACGGATATACTCTTATTGGTACTTATCTTCGTTTTTTAGATATGCGGAAGAAAGTACTTGGATGCAACAAGCTTTTTTGGATATTTTGAGGGTTATCAAATTAGACAAAGAAAGCATAACCAATTCACTGGCGAGCGAACTTTTGCAAGCCCCCCGAACCGGCAAATTTATCTTGCAGCAAATAGAAACTTCGTTTGACGACAAAATCAAAAACGCCTTCTTTAGCTATTATAAAAATAATTTGGCGCAGTATTTAGACAAGCTACACCTATTGCCCTCCAATTGGCTAAACTTGATTTTGGTGCAAGCGCCTTTGTCCACTTTGTTAGACTTGGTGCAAAACTTGACCGATTCGGGGTGGAAAGAATTAAAACCGATGTTGCACGCCCTGCTTACCAGCAAAACAGAGGAGGAAGGCTTTTGGCAATCTGTATTAGAGCGTGCTATGCTCGAAAACCAAACCAATTTGCGTGCCCGTTTGCTGCAAGACCGCCGTTTTGCTGCCTTGTTCCGCCGCCAATCCGATACCGCTATTTTGAACCTTCAATTTCCTGAATTAGAGGATATGCTGCTGCTTTGGGTTACCAAAAACGAAAAGCTTTTCCGCAACGACGACGCACTCAAACTTACCTTAGCCACTTATAAACTGCCCCGCATACGCGCTTGGGCTATCGAGCGGCTAAGCCAATGGAAAATAGATGCTATCTTAGGGTTGCATTTCTTAGAAAGCGGTGTGCCCGATGCCATTAATTTTGCCCAACAATATTTTGAGCAATTGCGCACACAACCAGAGCAGTTTTTAGAAGAAATCATTCACTTGGTTGATAGCCCTGAGGCCAAAGTACGCGATTTTGCCCTGCGTTTGTTGCAACAACAGCACAAAGCCGCACCTCAAGCCTTTGCGAATTTATTAATTTGCCTTACCGAACACAGCAACGCACAAATACAAGCCTTTGTAGCCGAAAAATTACAACCCTCGCTCGAACAGCCAGTGTTGACCCTAAACGACCCGGTCGTGCAACAATTTGACAAAGCTGTGCTTCGTATGAAATACCGCAGTCGCCAAGCCAAAGAAGCTGTCAAAAGCAGGCTAAACACACAACCTCAAACTGCCTCGGCAGCGGTACTGCTTGAATTGGCACAATCGCCGGTGAAAAAAGATGCGGAATGGGCCATCGTGCAACTTACCAAGTTAGCCCTTGCTGGCGAAGAAATTCAAGGGTTTGAGTTGAGGTGATTTCAACTTCTTTTGCTAACCTTTTTGGTCGAAAGCAGTTTTTTAACTGACTTTTATAGCTTTGCCCACTGGCAAATAAAATCTACCAATTTAAATCCAATTTCCCTATGCTCGATCTACTCAAAGCGCCTTGGCCTTGGTATGTAGCCGGTGTGTTCATCGGTCTGACCGTGCCTACCCTTTTGTTGCTTGGCAACAAGCAGTTTGGCATTTCTTCTTCCTTGCGGCACATTTGCGCGGCTTGTGTACCCGCAGGGCTTCCTTTCTTTCGATACAATTGGCGTAAAGAAGTATGGAACTTGTTTTTTGTAGGCGGCGTGTTCATTGGCGGTTTCATTGCGCAAACTTTCCTTTCGAATCCCCAAGCCATTCAAATCGCCCCGCAAACTACAGCCCAATTACAAGCTTGGGGGGTTACACAGTTCAATGATCTAATGCCTGCCGATATTTTCAACTTCGCCCAACTACTTACACTCAAAGGCTTGGTTTTCATCGTATTAGGCGGTTTTTTGATGGGCTTTGGCACACGCTATGCCGGTGGTTGCACCTCCGGACACGCCATTATGGGTTTGTCTAACTTACAGTGGCCTTCATTGGTGGCTACCATTTGCTTTATGCTGGGCGGATGGACGATGACGCACTTTTTATTACCTTATTTACTAAAATTATAATTGTCAATGATGCAATCTAACGATACAACCGTAACCGACAAGGAGACGCAAGTCGCTACGCCAACATTCTTGGGTGAAGAAGGCAGCAACGCCTTGCAGCAATCGGAGTCTTGGTCAGAAAACATCAAATACCTGCTGGTAGGCACCTTGTTTGGGATAGTTTTCGTGAAAGCCGAAATCATTTCTTGGTTTCGCATTCAAGAAATGTTCCACTTGCACGCCTTTCATATGTATGGAGTCATTGGCACAGCCGTCGTGGTTGGAATGATTTCAGTTCAACTGATCAAATACTTCCATCTCAAGACCTTACAAGGCGAAAAAGTGGTCTTCAATAAAAAACAATTTCATTGGGGACAAGTATGGGGCGGGCTGTTATTTGGCTTTGGTTGGGTTTTGACCGGCGCTTGCCCCGGGCCTTTGTTCGCACAAATAGGCAGTGGATTTGGGGTAGTAATTGTTACTTTGCTGAGTGCCATAGCAGGCACTTGGGTATATGGCTATCTGGAAGCCCGACTGCCTCATTGAATAAAAGTGAGCGCAAAAAAAAGAGGCTACTGTTTTCAGTAACCTCTTTATGTACCTGAGATCGGAGTCGAACCGATACGTCCTTGCGGACATTGGTGTTTGAGACCAACGCGTCTACCAATTCCGCCACCCAGGCATTATTAAATTCGCTTGTGCTGAATTGGGCTACAAATGTAGGAGTTGTTTTTGAACGATGCAAATTTTTTTTCTAACATTAAGGCAATTCTTCTACACACCAAGTAGAGTAGGCCACGGGTTTGTCAGCAAACAAGGCTTTGGTAAAACCCCAAACTTGTGCAAAAAAGTCGGATTTCCGATAATTTTCCAAACTCTGCTCCGAATCCCAATGGCTGTAAGTCATAAACACGTTGTCGTGATCTTTATCGCGCAGCAGGGCTAAGTATTGGCATCCTGCAAAGCCCCTAATTTGTGCCTTATTGGCTTCAAAGTTGACCAAAAAAGCTTCAATTTTCTCGGGGGCAAAAGTCATTCTAACAATGCGAATCAACATAAGCAGAAAGGTGGTTGGTTTTGTGAAAAAAACGATTAAATTTGTTCTACAATCGCAAGCAAAACTTGTCTGATTGAACGAAAACACAAGTTTACTTACAATTCACATAAAAAAACTGACATTTGATAGAAAAAGTAATTCAATTAGAAGACATTTCTTTGGTTGATTTTCTCGGCGTTGAAAATACCAATATCAAAGAATTGGCGGCTGCTTTCCCTAAAACTAAGATTTTGGCCCGAGGCAA
>DMHB01000310.1 GCA_003449595.1 Microscillaceae bacterium
GCCCTTAGTGCGTAACTCCTATCATAATCAAATGTTTTTCACTATCAAAATTATAGGCTAATATTGTATCGCCGTCATCCAAAAAAAACATCTGCAATTCGTGGCCTTCTTCATCCAGCATCAATCGATACTGGAAACTAACCCCGTGTTTATTGGTATCTTTTTTTGCATCTGATATGCCTCTTAATGTCTTTTTTTCACCGTTGGCAGTATAAATGATTATATCTGAGTTTTGATTCGCATTGAATACAACTGTGTTATCGCCACTTGTTGGACTTTCCCACTTGCCTTCTTTATAAAATTGAATATACCCATAATCTCTTCTAAAGGTGTTATTTTGAGCCAACACTGTTTGATGCAACAACATTAAAAAAAGTATGAACATATAGATTTTCATAAATCCTCCCTCCTCCTACTCTACCTTGGTGATTTGACCATCGTGAAAACTAACGCCATAGCTGCGCTGTATGAGGTAAATGCCCCAACCGACAAAACCAATATACAACCCGATACTATTAGGATTAAGACTGAGTATTTTAGGGTTGCTTAAAAAACCAATGATACCGATTGAGAACAAGACTACCATCACAAGCCCAACATAGAATTTGGTGGAAGATGGCTTTGGAGTAGGATCGTAATATTTGGAGTTTAGCATGACTGCAATAAAACCGACAATAGGCGTAAAAAATATGCAGAAGAACAAACACCAGCCAAAGCCCATTTGCCGATACCGACCCAAGAAATGCGCAATCACCAATCCAATTAGTACTTGGATACCCAATATCACCATAGCCGCTTGCATTTGGGCTTCTGCATTGGCCAACAACGGATGAAAATAATAGCTTGCTAATACTAATAAAAAGAACATCGATTTCATAATAGATTTAGATTTAAAGTTTGTGTTTCATTTTTCGTTCTTGTTGATAATCGTGCTTAGCCACCTGATACAACCGGTGAAGGATGAATCCAAGAAAAATCAACATTGCTAACAAAAATAGGACAGCACCAGCTGGGAGTGTATTGCTGGTTTGCTCGTTCCAAAAAAGCTGATACAACCAAACCACCATCACCCCGCCTACCAAAGCCATTGCCAGCAGGTTGGGAATATAGTTGACCGCAATGCGCACCTCGAAAAGTAGCTTTTTAACAAAATCTTCGTAAGGCATTGCTGCATATTGTTCGGCTTTCTGGTGAGCTTGTTCAGCCCATTGGTCATATTGAAAAATGACCACATTATCTTGCCCAAAAGCACCCCAAAATACATCGTAATTAAAGCGCTTCTCCGGATTGGACAATACTTCGTAGGCTTCTACTATTTCAACAAACCTGGCTTGGGCTTCAGGGTTTTTATTCCTGTCGGGATGATAACGCATCGCCAAAGCGCGATAAGCCTTTTTGATTTCGTTTAGGCTTGCTTGGCGCGAAACACCCAAAACGGCATAATAGTCTTTTATCTTCATAATGAATAAAGGATAACCATTTCAAACATTAGATTGAATCGCAGCATAAGGCTTGTCCAGTTTCAGGGACTGTAACAGTGTAAAGCAAATATTTTTTAGCTTCATCCACGTTATTCAAAGTTTTATTAGTTTTTTCATTAAAATCTGTTGATATAAAAAGGAGACAAATTGGGTAAAATGCCTCCTTTTGAAGCTGACTTTATCTGTAATTAACCATTGCGGCCAAAGAGGGCAATAATGCCGCCTATGACAAATATCAAAGCACTTTCTAATAAATACATCACAATAGCAACTACAATACAAAATTTGAGAAATCCCCAAAGGCTATGTGGGTTGATTACTCCCCAAACGTACATAAATACATACGCCTGCACCACAAATTTGCCAATCATCAACAACAGGCTTAGCACCGCTATGGCGCCTCCTTCTTCTTGTCCGTTGCGCATAATTTCTAATAATTGAAAGGTTTATGAATACACTATCAAAGTTTTTATTAATAAGGACTTTTGCGAATGGTTTGCACCTTTTTATGCGAGTTGTCATACAAATCGATGGTATTTTGCTGCATAGGGTTTACCTGATAATATCCTTGCTGGCTTCCCCGCGAGTCATAAATATTGACACGGTTGTTTTGCAAGTAGTCTTGCTGCATATAGCCATTCAGCTGTCCTTTTTGGTCATACATATCTACCCTTTGCTGGATAAGGTAGTTGTTTTGGTTATAGCCCATACTTTGATTTTTGCTGTCATACAGGTCGGTACGCTGCTGAATTAAGTAATTGGGTTGGCTGTAGCCAATGTTTTGGCCGGTATTATTATTCAGATTCATCCGGTTTGGAATCAAATAATCTTGGCTCATTGTGCCTTGTTGCTGGCCATAGCTACCATAGATGTTATAGACTTGTGCTTGCAAAATGGCAGGGCAAATGCCTGCTACCATCCAAAAAATAACGAAAGAGGCAAAAACTGTTTTTTTCATATAGATTATCATTAAAGGGTATATTAATAGAACAACTGCATAAGGCTGAAAATTACCGAAATTAAAGATTTCATTTTTTCAGTAAATCCTATCGATAGCACTCGCCGGTGCTGCTCAAACAACCATCTCGCGGCCCAGCGCCACAAGCCCCGCAATAGCCATTGTAGCCATATTCGGGAGCATAGCCACTGTTGTCTTCCTCTTCGCCGAAATCTTCTTGCTCGGCTTGTTCGTAGAGTTTAGCCAATAATTTTTCATAGACGCCTTCGTGGTAATACTTGATTTTTTTCTCCTGAGAATTCACCGCCTTGGTACTGAAGCGATATTTTTTGCGCAGCACTTCAAAAGTTTCTTCTTCAAATAGAAAAAACCAGAGCGTCCGCAAACACCAACTAAGGTAAGAAGGCTCATCTTGTAAGACATCCATAATGGTTTTGCCGCGGTGCTTCCCAAAATCGAAGGTAGAATGCAGCAAATAAGGCTCAACAGCTTGAATTTTCATAAGATTATGATTTTATGAGTGTGGATAATAAA
>DMHB01000156.1:0-230 GCA_003449595.1 Microscillaceae bacterium
ATTTTACCTTCTTGTAAAAGTATTTCGTCTTTTTCAACAACCTGTTTTTCAAAGCACATAGAAATTTGTTTCCAATCTTTGTCTGAAAGTGTCGTATAGTTTTCTATGAATTGTCTATATGATTCCAATTTCTCTTGTCAATTTTAGGTTATGGGAGTGGTCTATCTAATAGCCTTGTAGGTAACTCCTAAACATACGCACCTTGCGAATATTTACCTTAAAAATAAAAA
>DMHB01000156.1:556-4146 GCA_003449595.1 Microscillaceae bacterium
ATATTTACCTTAAAAATAAAAAAGGTAAATGAAATATCAAAACAGGAGTTATATCATTTTCTACGCCATTGTTTGTGTCCTCACAAACAGTTAGCCCCTATGCGAAGGTTCAGCAGAAGAAGGAGCAGCGGGCGATTTTTGCAACATCAATCCAACCATCATCACCAAGGCGGCTAAGAGAATGACTTGTATGACCAACGATTTGTTGGCCAATGTTGTAGCTTGTGCCGAGGGTATGGAAAGAAACAATAGAATGGTAATTAGTCCACGGGGAGCGATGAAAATATAGGGATTGATGGGCAATCGGAACAAACGCAAGCTGAGCCACCGCAAAGCATAGATGGCTGAGCAAATGCCCAAAGCCCAAGAAATGGTTAGTACATTGAGCAGGGATTGGGTTTCCATCAAATAGCCAAAGAGCAAAAAAAACAGGGCACGTACCAAAAAGGCAATTTCGGTGGTTAATTCCTTGAACTTATGCACTTCTGTATGCAATATGTCGGGTCGTAACAGCTGAAAATAACGGTTCTTTTTGAACAGGTGCAAATTTCCCAGAAAAAGGCCAAACAAAAGGATAAACACCAAGCCGGGCAAGTGAAAGAGCTTGGTCAGGGCATAGACCCATACCACCATCAAAATAATAGGAACAAACTTGACCGGGTGTGTGATTTGGCTTAGCAAATAGGTCAACACGAGGGTGGCAAGTCCGGTGATTATAAAAATGAGCAGAATTTCTACCATAAAATACCCCACCGCAGCCCAACCAATGCTATCGTTCAGGGCGATGAAATTGAACAGCATTACGCCAAAAATATCCGAAAAGCTGGTTTCATAAGTAACCAATTCTTTTTCTTGGTCGAGCAAGTGTTGCGCACTCGGAATGGCAATGGCGCTGCTTATCACGGCAAAAGGAATGGCATTGACAAGGCCGTTTTTAAAACTGGTTGCTCCTACATAGGCAAAAACCTGCCCCAGTCCCAAGCTGAAAGCTACCAAAGGAACCAAGGCAAGCCAAATCGATTGGCGCACGATGGTAATTTTAGAGGCATTCAATTCTAATTCTAAGGAGCCTTCCAGCACAATCAACACCAACCCGATGGTGCCCAAAATAGGCAGCATCATATCGAGGTGAGGCACTTTGATAGACCACGCTTGAACGCCTTGTTGGGCTGCCCAGCCCACCAGTAGCAATAAGATAACCGAAGGAATCTTCGTTTTTGAAGCACTTAGATCAAACACATAGGCTAAAATAAGCAACCCGGTCAGGGTGATGATGGTCAATGTAGTCATAGGGTAAAAGGGTTGGACAACCTGCCAAAGGCTTGAAATGGGGTTGTTTATTCAGTATTTTTTGGTAAAAATATAGCCAAAGTTACTATGAAAACCCCGCAAAGCCATACCCGTTTATCGCAAAGCTGCGGCGAGGGAGCTTGGTTTTTTGTCAATCCCTACTGGATTTGTACCTTTATGGCGTTCCAAATCTTCAGAAAATATGCACTTAACTTCTACGCTGTATCGGGCTTCTTTATCTTTGCTCACCGACCTTTACCAACTTACAATGGCCTATGGCTATTGGAAAGCAGGAATGGCTGAAAAGGAAGCTGTTTTTCACCTTTTTTTCCGCAAACATCCCTTCAAAGGCGGGTTTACCATAGCCTGTGGGTTAGATTATGCCATCGACTTTATCCGTAATTTTCAATTCGATGCTTCGGACATTGCCTATTTGGGCAGTTTGCAGGGCAACGACGGCAAGCCCTTATTTGAACAGGCTTTTTTAGATTATTTGGCGCAGCTACGTTTTACAGGCGATGTAGAGGCCATACCCGAAGGCACCATTGTTTTTCCGCAAGAGCCTTTGGTGCGGATTCAAGGCCCAATTGCGCAATGCCAGTTGTTGGAAACGGCGTTGTTGAACATCATCAACTTCCAATCGCTGATTGCTACCAAGGCTGCCAGGATGCACATTGCCACGCAAGGCGAGCCGGTGCTTGAATTTGGACTACGCCGTGCGCAGGGCATCGATGGCGCGCTGGCAGCCAGTCGGGCAGCGTATATCGGAGGATGTTCGGCTACTTCCAACGTATTGGCTGGCAAGCTGTTTGGCATTCCTGTAAAAGGCACACACGCCCATAGCTGGGTGATGTCGTTCGATACAGAAATGGAAGCTTTTGAAACCTATGCCCAACACCTGCCCAACAATTGTGTGTTTTTGGTTGACACCTACGACACCCTCGAAGGTGTGAAAAACGCGGTGGAAGTAGGTAAGAGGCTAAGAGCCAAAGGGTTCGAGATGATGGGCATCCGCTTAGACTCCGGCGATTTGGCCTATCTCAGCGTAGAAGCACGTAAAATATTGGATGAAAACGGTTTTCCGGAGGCGCAAATTGTGGCCAGCAACGACTTAGACGAAGAAATTGTGGTGAGCTTGAAAGACCAAAAAGCGCAAATCAATGTTTGGGGCATAGGCACCAAGCTGGTTACAGCCTACGATCAACCGGCGCTGGGTGGTGTTTATAAAATTGCAGCCATTCGCAACAGCCAAGGCCAATGGGTCTATAAAGTCAAACTTTCGGAACAAGCCGTGAAGGTATCGAACCCGGGCATTTTACAAGTACGCCGGTTTACTGAACAAGGACAGTTTGTGGCCGATATGATTTACAACACTGAGGAGGCCAACTTGGGCAAGCCTACCATCGTTGACCCGATGGACTTGACACGGCGCAAAACCATCAGCCCGCAAGCCTCTTTTCAAGATTTGTTGCAGCCCATTTTCCGGCAAGGCCAGTTGGTGTACGCGTTGCCCGATATTCATCAAATAAGAGCCAAGGCTCAACAAGAGTTGCAAGGCTTTCACGCCGGTATCAAGCGTTTTGTCAACCCGCATAGTTATCCGGTTGGGCTTGAAGAAACCTTGTATGACTACAAAACGGCGCTTATTCTTCGGTTGCGACAGCAAGCACATCAAAAAGCGGGTGATTCCTAATGAAACACACCCGCTTGCAGTTTGGCCGTAAGCAGATAACGAAATTAGAGTTTGGCCAAGGGGGTGATAAATTTTTCAATCTCGGCTTGTAAGATCTCGAAATCGGGGTGATCGCCTTTTTTCCCTTCTTGGATGGTAATGGTTACCAAGTAATCATCTTTGCCTGCAAAGTAGGCGGTAAGGCGTTTACCGGCTTGGGTGGTTTTGGGGGCAGGCGATTCGCGGAAGCAGATGGTTTTGCCGCTCATTTCTTTGGTAAATAGCCGATCTTCGCGGTTGGTATTCTTGAAACGAGCCATAAATTTCGTGCTGCTGGTGTAGGTCTCTATGCTAGTGGGGTCTTGTTTGTCGGCACCAATCGACACACTGGCTATTTTTTTGGCATCGTCAGAGCAGATAAAATTACGTCTGATTTCATCGCGATTGCTCACCACATAAGGATCGTTGCTGGGCTTATACCCTTGAATATTTATTTCTACAAAAGCATTTTTAGAAAAAGTCACTTCCTTTTTCTCTTCTTTAATTTCTTCTTTTTTTTCCTGGTTTCCCCCGCAAGAGGTCATTACCAAAGCCAGCGGGAGCACAATCAATAAATTTGTACGCTTCA
>DMHB01000441.1 GCA_003449595.1 Microscillaceae bacterium
CTGAGGCTTTTTACAACTGAATTGCTTGCAAATCGAGCTGCATTTCTAAAATGCGTCCTATTTCTTTAACTTTAGGTGCGATTTGAAACCAATAACAATACTATGGCTACTCGAAATTTACCCATCTTGCTTGTGCTTCTCTTGAGCGCCACCTTGTTCTACGCTTGCGGTAAAAAAGACATCAAACCGCTTAGTACCACAGACAAAGTGGCCAGAACTTGGCAAGGCAACCAACTCAAATTAGATATTTTCTTGAACGGAGTCAATATCCAATCGCTCAACAGTTTGCCCCTACCCATTCCGGGGTTCGACCTGAATACCCTCAAAGCCCTCACCCAACCTTTCAACATTGACACCCTGACGTTGGAAATGCGCAAAGACGGCACTTTCAGCATCAAAACCCGCAACAATCCACAAACCAATGAAGGCCAATGGACTTTGCTGGAAAATGACACCAAACTGCGCTTAGTTTTGAACAATGGTGCCTCGGTAATCAGCAATCCATTGCTGCCTGCCACCAATACACAAGATGTTAATACTTTCACTATCAAGACTTTAGACGATAAAAATTTGGTGCTGACCAACAGCACACAGCAAAATGTAACCGTGCCCAATTTCCCGCTGCCGCTGAGCGTGCGCGTCGATGCGAATTTGTCCTTCAAGCGATAAAAACTATTTACAACCAACCCGCTATGTGCTCTATACAACCAACTACCATAGGATTGGTATGCTGTTGGCTGATTTTACAAGCCTGCCAAGGCGATTGCGCCAAAAATACAGGTGCTATTTCAAAACAATCGCGTCCCTTGACTGCATTCAAACAGGTGATAGTACGCGACGGCATACAGCTTCAGCTCGTCCAAAGCACCGAAGAACGCTTGGATTTGGAAGCAGGTGTCAACCTGCTCAGCGGCATCCAAGCACAACAAGAGGGCGATGTGCTCACCATTCAAAACAACAATGCTTGCAACTGGGTGCGCAACCAAAAAATACCCATCAAAGCCACCTTGTATTTTAAAGATTTAGAAGCCCTTTCGCTGCTGGGTTTTGGCAGCCTTACCACACCCGACACCCTTCGTTTGAACCAATTGCGCCTTGTAAACAATGGCCAAGGTGATGCCGATTTGCTGATTCGTTGCCCCGAAGTGGAGGTTTTGGTCGTCGAGTTGGGCAATGTTACCCTTGCGGGAAACGCTACAAAGCTGACACTGACGATGGATAGTTTTGGGTCGTTCCGAGGTGAGCGGCTGCAAGTAAGCACGTGTACCCTTGCCCACAGCGCCGAAGGCGATGCTTGGCTGCGCGTAAGCCAACTTTTGCAAGGCGAGCTACGCAACGTGGGCAATGTTTGGCTGTGGGGCAACCCCACCGTAGCCGTCGAACAGCGCCGCAGTGGCCGTATCATCTTTCGTCCCTGACCGCCGTATGAGAAACAACCTGCTTTTCAGTGTCCTGATTGTTTTTTTATCCCTTGCGGGACAGCCTTTGTTTGCACAGTCCAAGAGCTGGGCCGCAGAGGCGCATTACCACCGGGGCATTGTGCTGCCGGTCGATAAGTTTACGCCCCACCTCACCACCGGCAATCCACAAATGGTTACGCTGCGGTGGATGAAACAAACCCAAGGGCGAAAGGCTTACGACCAAGTGTGGAATTTCCCAAAAATTGGCTTTGCTTTGGGCGGCATCGATTTTGACAACCCCCAACTGGGCCACGCTTTGACGCTGATGGCCTGTAGCGATTTTTCGCTGTGGCGCACCCGTTTTTCGACCCTCCACTTCGGCATAGGGCTTGGGGTAGGCTTTGTTACCAACCCCTTCGACAGGCAGACAAATGCCAAAAATATTATGCTGGGCAGTGTCGTCAACTCAGCTTGGAGTTTGGGCCTGACTTATGAAGTATGCTTCGCGCAAGCGTGGCGATTGTTTGCCGGGGTAAGCATTACCCATTTGTCGAACGGAGCGCTGAAATTGCCCAATTTAGGAGTCAATATGGCGATGGCACAAATTGGCGTAGGATATCGGCCTGCGCAAGCCCTTCAAAAAGTGGCCAAAGACAGTTTGTTGCCCCGCAAGCACGGCTGGCAGTTCCACACGTTTTGGGTAGGCGGTGCTTTGGAACAATACCCCACCAACGGCCCGAAGTATTTTGTATCGACCCTGCAGGTGGCTTGGGGCAAGCGATTCGGGCGGGTTTTTGCTTGGCAACTGGGCTTAGAGTGGAATTACAACAGCATTTGGCTTTCGTTCAACAAAGACAATGAGCAACTGCGTTTTAATCCCAACCGGTGGGCTATTTCGGGCGGTTTGGAAGCCATTGCAGGCAGGCTCTCGTTTCTGTTTCAGTGGGGCTATTATATTTTCAAACCGCAGCCATTGGACAATATTTTTTTCCAGCGCTATGCGCTGCGCTATGTTTTCAAGCGCCCTGCGTGGTGGGCTATGTGGTCGATGAAAAGCCAGCTGGGCAGTGTCGATAACTTTGAGTTTGGCTTAGGCTATACTTGGGGCATAAAAAAACCTTCAAGTGGCAGAACACTTGAAGGTCGAAACAAAAGGTAATGACACTAAAAAGTTATTTTTTAACTTCTTCTTTTTTGTCTTCTTTCTTTTCCTCTTTAATTACTTCGGGATTGGCTTTGTATTCATCGTTCAAGCCTTTCAAAACTTGGGCGGTTACGTCTAAAGTGCTGTCGGCATACAAAATACCCCCGCCACGCGAGTAGCCCAATACAAAGATATGTCCATTTTCGCGGCCATATTTCTTCATATACTTGGCGATGTTGTCCAATAATTTATCGTTCATACGGCGTTCTTCGTCCAAGTACTGTCGGCCTACAATTTCGCGATACTGTACCAAGTCTTGCTGCTTTTGCATCAACTGTTGTTCAGTATTTTTTGCGTTTTGCACCGTCATCGAGTTGGCATTTTTCTGAAAGTTTTGGATTTCATTTTCCAATTGCTTGGCTCGGCTTGTCAGGTCACCTTCGAGGTTTGCTTGCTTGCCATCCAAATCTTTTTTGGTTTTTTTGTAAAACTCATAATTCAACAACAAACTATCGGAATTGACATAGACAATGGGGAATTTCACGCCATCTTTGCTGAGTTTGGCATTGGCCACATTGCTGCTGACCGCCGCCGCGCCGCCGCCTTTTTGAGTAAAGTGTAAGATGTAGAGAATGGCCAAACCAATAGCCAATACAGCATTGAGGATAAGGGGTAAGTTTTTATTTTCTTTCATATTCAAGGGCTTAAAAAAAACGGAGCGCAAATATAAGTCTTTGTGCAACTACCACCAAAACTTAATAAGCGCACCGGGTTAGATATTCAATTTCCTGTAGCAATATGGCTCAAGCTTTCCAAATGGTTTTGCGATCGTTTTGGGTGATCAAATCGATGCGTAAAGGCGTGGGAATTAGCACCAAGAAGCCATTTTCGCCGGAGGCCAAGTCGATGGGCAAACCAAACTCGCCTTCTGTAGGAATTTCGTACCCGCCGGTTTTGCCCTTGGCTTTTACATAATTTTGAGCGATGTAAGCAATGGGCGACAGGGTATCGTTATCGGGGCAATACTGTTTGTGGGCTTGTCGGAGCACGCTTTCAAGTTCTTTGCCATAGGCTTCCAAGAAATCATCTTCCAAAGCGTGTAGTTGTTCCTCTATTTCGTCATAGCGGGCATCATCGTAGTTAATTTTCGCTAAAGCCATCCGTTGATCGGCTATTTTTTCCAAGCTTGCATTGAGTTTGGCAGCATCCATAATCTTTGTAAATTTGTGAAACTGTTTCAAACTTACTAAATTTTTACATACCAAAACCACCCTG
Organism: Microscillaceae bacterium; assembly: GCA_003449595.1. Classification (GTDB taxonomy): domain Bacteria; phylum Bacteroidota; class Bacteroidia; order Cytophagales; family Microscillaceae; genus UBA8158. The sequence continues at coordinate 3,820 of DMHB01000441.1, forward strand.
CCACCTTCACTGCGTTTGTATTCCATTTTCAAGCACCCTAATTTTTAATATTGTATGTCGAACGATTTCTTACCCATCATTGGCACCGACCACATCGAGCTGTATGTAGGCAATGCCAAACAAGCAGCCTATTTTTACCAAGCAGCGTTGGGGTTTGCCTTAGTTGGCTATGCAGGCCCTGAAACCGGCTTGAAAGACCACGTTTCTTATGCGCTTAAGCAAGGCAAAATACGCTTGGTTTTATCTACACCCCTTTCGCCCCAAACCGAAATGGCCGCCCATATCCACAAACACGGCGACGGTGTAAAAGTATTGGCACTGGAAGTAGAAGATGCCGAAATGTCGTTTTATGAAACCGTAAAAAGAGGTGCTAAACCTGCCCTCGAACCCCATACCCTGCGCGACGAACACGGCGAAGTGAAAATTGCAGCCATCCATACGTATGGCGATACTGTACACAAGTTTGTAGAGCGCAAAAATTACACAGGTGTTTTTATGCCCGGCTTCCAACCCCGCCAAGGCATTGCCCATAAACCGGTAGGCTTCAAACACATCGACCATTGTGTGGGCAACGTCGAATTGGGTAAAATGAACGAATGGGTTAAGTTTTATGAAGATGTGATGGGCTTCAAGTTGTTGGTAACCTTCGACGACAAAGACATCTCGACAGAATATACCGCCCTGATGTCGAAAGTGGTATCGAATGGCAACGGATACATCAAGTTTCCTATCAATGAGCCTGCCGAAGGGTTGAAAAAATCGCAAATCGAAGAGTACTTAGATTTCTACCAAGGTGCCGGTGTGCAACACATTGCCATCGCCACCGACGACATCATCCACACAGTGGGCGAGTTACGCAACCGAGGCATCGATTTTCTGCACGTTCCCGAAACCTATTATGACGACCTTTTGGAAAGAGTTGGCCAAATAGACGAATCGATCGAGCCATTGCGCAAACTCAATATTTTGGTCGATAGGGATGAAGAAGGCTACTTGTTACAAATTTTCACCAAGCCCATTGAAGACCGCCCTACTCTGTTTTTTGAAATCATCCAACGCAAGGGCGCTGTTTCGTTTGGCAAAGGAAATTTCAAAGCCCTTTTTGAAGCCATTGAGCGCGAACAGGAAATGCGGGGGAATT
>DMHB01000088.1 GCA_003449595.1 Microscillaceae bacterium
ACAAAAGTACGCTTCTGCTATAACCTAAATATGATGCTGCCTTTTACAAATTACTATGCTTGTGTTACGGATGTTAGGAAATAAAAAGCCCCAAGCAGGTTTGCTTGGGGCTTTGAAATGACTATTAACTTTAAGTTTATTTCTTATATACCTTGATGACCTTGCGTTGTGCATTGTTTTGCACATTGTCAATACCACCCAGCGAAGTTGCTGCCTTACTCAAGTCTGCATAATTCACTTCAACAAAATAAAGCCCGGGTGAAGTGGTTGAAGGCATATCTACTACGAGCGATCTGCTATCTGCACTTACATCAGTAGCTTTGCTAAATACAACTGCATTGCTTGAACTAAGAATACGTACCGTTACAGTGCCATTAAATCCTTCCGGAAATTCAACAGTGAATTGATTATCGAAAGGTACAGGGAAAACCTTCAAGGCATCGCCAACACTGGTAGCACTCAGGGTTTGTATCGTAGGTAAGTTAGCATCCAAAGGAGACTGGGTAGCTTCATTGACCTGTGTAGTTGCTTGCACCTGATTGTTCTCTAAGTTGGTTTCTTGACCACAAGAGTTGCCGGGGGTTGAACTAACCGAAAACATTGTAGTCAAATCACCTGTAAGGCTCGAAGTGGCAATTACAGTAATATATACTTTAGCATCTTTGGCCATTTCGCCTAAATTCCAAGACATCGACTGATCCCAGAATTCACCTCTATCTGTTGACGCAGAAAGGAAAGTTAGCCCGTCAGGCAATTGACAATTAATTGTAACATTCGAAGCTATATCACCTAAATTAGTTACTTCAAGTGCATAGAGTAAATCATCACCTTTGGTTGCAGCCTCATCAAATTGTGTGATGGCAATGGCTACATCTGGCTTGCATTGTGGCGCAGATCTTCTAACAATGTTTACATTGGCGTTCACCACATTGTTGGCCAAATTAGGATCTGCAGGGGCAGCAACACTTACAGAGGCATTGATAGGGAATGTACCAACAGCTTTCGAGAACGCTCTTATTTCGATAGACTTGCTTGTATTTTTGGCGATAGCGCCCAAATTTACAGTGTTTTGGTCTAACCAAACTCCGTCGAAGCTTACAATTTCAAGTGCTGAAGGCAGATTAACTCTCAATTGTACTGCCTTAGCAGCATTGACATCATCTCCGGCGTTATCAGGTCCTAAATTAGTTACACGCAAACTGTAAGATTCAGTATCACCAAAATAAGACTGCGTCTTTGCGAATAACTCTACTTTTAGGTCAGCAGTTTGTGCAACTACAGGAGGTTCGCAAATAGGTACAATTTTATGCAATATATAATCACCTCTATTTGCTGTGGAACGCTGCTCAATTTCATCATTCAAACCATTGGTACGTGCTACTGCATAAGAGCCTGCACGGAACTCTAATCGGTTAAAAGGTTTATCAGTTTTCAATCGGAAAGTGTAGAATCCGGGCTTGCCACTTACCAACAGGTCACCGTCGCTGGTTACGTTCAAAGCACCTACTTCCGTATCGCCATCAAAGGCTCTTACATTTCCTTGTTCAGCATTCGGCCCAAATTCGCTTCCATAGAACAGTGCAAGTGTAATTTCAACTTCTGAAAATTTATCGTTGAAATCGGCACGAAGCACTTCACTAACACCGGTTTGCGAGTCTAATTCTATTTCTTTGATATTATCTTTGATAACAGTACTGCTACCACCTTTGATACCTACCCCACTGGCAATGCTGTTGTTGTTAGAACCAGACAAAGTATAGGCAACTCTTTCAGGGGTGAATTTTGTGTCCCCGAAACCTAATCCGGTAAGGCGCACTTTTTTCCAATCAAGAGGTACTCCGCTTCCACCAATTTCATCACCACACTTCACCAACTCAATTGGTAAGCAATCAGGTACGATTTTATGTAATAAGAAATCGCTGTTATCGGGTACGCTTTGAATTTCATCAGCCATCGCCAAGTTTCTGGCTTCTATATATGCACCCGGCACCAAATCGACCACTTGGAAATAAGCCTTCGGAGCGATGGTGAATTCTAAAGTGCCGTCTGTATTGAGGGGTAGAATCCCTTCTACAATACCACGTCCTACCTCAGTACCTTGGGCGTTATATGCTATCCAATGTGCTGTTTCCGACTCTCTTCTATTAGTACCTTCTTGTCCGTAAAATCGCTTGAAAGTTACCTTAGCAGAAGTAAATTCTTTTCTTAAATCAACACGCAAAACTTCGGCTTTGCCAGTTCTTCCATCATAATCGACTTCAGGGAAACGGCCACCTTTTACACCAACACCATTGTCGGTTGTTGAACGATTTTGCTTGCTAAATTCCAAATTAGAGGATTTGAATACCTGATCATCCCAAGTTTTAGCTAACAAGGTTACAGTATTCCAATCCATTGGATTCTCGCTTCCACCAACAGTTTGCTCACAAGTAGGAGGATTTACTGGTGGAGGAGGCACTGGCATAGAGCCATTTAAACATTCGATGCCATCTACGTCGAACCCGTCGCCATCATTGCCAAAATCTTTCTCATTGGATACATCCACCAATTTGACAAATTGCGCCCATTGAAGACTGCCTAAGTCATATTCTGAATCTAAGCAACCTTCGCCTAAGCGAACCCAGTTTTTATTATCTTGTGAAGCCCAAACTTCTACTTTTTCAGGATACTTTGTACAAGTTGGATTGCCAAAACTTGTCTCAGTTACTCTCAAATCATTGCCTTTGCCATTGATGATGGCATCCGCAAATTTCAAAATCAATGTTCCGCCAAAGCCTAAAGAAACAAAAGAGTCTCTGGCATCTGCACCTTGTGGCTTGCCCAAAGCTCTTGCGGGATTACTTCTATCTGTGGCTACTTTTCGGCCTTTCACAGCAGGGCCTTGTACAAAAGAAACAACCTCTGCTGCAAAGCAGGAGGCAGGAGGAGGAGGAGTTGTAGGCTGACATTGTGCGCCACCGGAAGCTTTTACGGTTGAACGCTCAATAGAGCCATCAGTCCAATAAATCTTTGTAGTATTGGGATGGCCGGAGGTTCCACCAACAGTAGTAGTTGTAAAAAAAGAATCTCCAGCGGGTGCTGTTACTGTGCCTGTCTGTGAAGTACCATACACTTCCCAACGAACAGAAACAGAAAACGAATTAGGATTCCTGATTCTCCATCGGCGATCGACAAGTGGCTTATCGGAACACATAGAGGTAAGCTGTAGATCGGCCACCGCAGTTGTAGTGGTTTCGATGCTTACTTCCTGCGCTACGGCACTCCAACTAAGGAAAAGTAAAAAAGCAAGGAGTTTGTAGTAACTTTTCATAGATAAAAGAAGCAATTATATTTTCAAACTTTACGCTTTTGAAACAAAAAAGTTTAGGTTTGATTCAAAAATAAATTTGTGTTTTGCAAAGATAATAATTAGTTATCTGAAAATATGCAAACAAAAGATATAAATATTTGAAAATAGGCTTAGTTACATTTATGAGGAAATTTTTCTTGCAGCTGCGTGAAAAGTGATGTAACTTTTTTTCAAAAATATGATTTTGATAAAGGCATTTAAGGCTTGATTTTTTTCTCTCCGGCCTCAATGGCCAAATTCAGATGGTTTTCGGCAGGGGGTAAAGGGCAAGCAAAATCATCGTTGTAAGCACAAAACGGATTATAAGCCAAATTAAAATCTAAATCTATGTGTGTAGCATTTTTGGGGATAGCCAAGTCCATATATCGCCCTGCACCATAAGTACTTCGGTTATTGGTTAAATCTTTGAAGGGAACAAAGACCATGGGATCAGGTAGGGCTGTTTTGAACAAAGTTAGCTGGTAACTTTTTCCCTCCCACTGAAACTTAGCTTTGGCAAATCGAATGTAGTTTTTGCTCTCGCCTGTACTGAGTGGAATGGAGAGTGTAGTTGGCTCTTCTAATCTTTCGATTTTGGCTCTTATCAAAAATCGTTTATCTGGTTTGAAATAATCGAGCGATTTAAGTATTGTTTTGTCTTTGATAGGTGATTGCTGATCGTTGGTCAAAAACTTGATTTTCTCTTCGCGTTTTTGTTCAACTTTTTTCAAATAAACATCATCTTGCGTTGGTGCAGCAGGATTCCAAAAAGAATAAATTGCCA
>DMHB01000365.1 GCA_003449595.1 Microscillaceae bacterium
GCCCGACTTTTCGGACAGCCTCTTTGCATAGACAGTGAGATTTTTGAAAATTTTACCCCGTTTTGTGTAGTCTCACTTCGTTAAGACTATATACTTATTTCTTACAAACCTTCAGATTTGTATAACGCATGTGATTCCCCCTACTCTTCTAAGCATCACAAATTAAAGAAAAAAGCATAAGCTATCCTGCTTTTGTAACGCAGCATACCGTATGGTGAAGACCATACCAAAACCTCCGCAACCCACCCACGCGACCCTGCAAAACGCCTCGAAGTAGGTAAGGCAAGGAAGTAAGTAGCAGGGTGGTTTTTGTGCCAGAACGCCCAACACGTCGGAATGTATCAGACTCAAAAACCAATCACTATGGTTTGATTGTATTCATTTGCTTTTTGGCTCACTCACAGGGTCTCTGCAAATTCTCAACAAGCACCCCCACATACTCAATAGTTTTAATTTTCGCACGAAACAAGCCAACAATGCTTAATTTTGAGCCGTAAACGTTCTCAGATTGTCTAACTATTTATCTCTGTAATCTCCTAAATCTATGAAAAAATTTATCCTTACTTCAATCCTTTTAGTGGTGATGGTTGCCACCTCTTGGGCACAAACTACCAGCAAATTTGGTTACTCTTGGCTTATCCCTTCGGGTTGGGAAAGCGACAAAATCGACAAAGATGAGATTTATCTAACTCCCAAAAACGAAAAGAAAACTGTGTCTTTTGTCAGCATCAAGGTGTTTCCAACCAAAGACGAAGCCACTGCTTATGAAGAAGCCGGTCGTTTTATGTTACGCGAATTAGGCACCAAAGACGAAAAAGCTTTTGATGATGCCAAAACCGAAATGGTCAACTACAATGGCGTTGATGCTGCACTGATGACCGGTGCTTACTTGAATGATGATTTAGAATTTACTGACTACAAAGCCTTGTTAATCTTCGAAAAGAAGCGCATCGTTATTGTAATGGGATCGGTATGGGATGGTGGCGATATGATGGAAGCTGCCCAATGGGGACAAGACATCGACTACATCTTACAATCGACCAAGAAGTCGCAATAAGCATCTATCTACTCTTGCAAAAACCACAAGTACGTTTTATACTTGTGGTTTTTTTATTTGTATGACGCTGCCCCACTTACAACCTGCCTCTCTTAGCCAAGCTCAGCTGTTGGCAACACTTGCCGCCCAAACCTTAGCTGAAACTTATTGCCCACAAGAAATAGATCCCGATTCGGCTTTATACATCGGGCGAAACCTCTCAGTTCAAGCTTTTGAAGCTATTTTAAAACAACCCGCCGCCTTTCCCCTCATTTGGCTGGCTTACGCACAATCAGGCGAGGCCGTGGGGTATATGCAGTTAAACAGAAGCTATACGCCTCAACTATTTGAAAACCAACAAGTTATACAGCTCAAACGCATTTATGTGCTTCGATCGCACCAACAACAAAAACTTGGCAAAGCCCTGCTCGCCCAAGCCCAACAATTGGCCATCGACCAAAAAATGGAAGGCATTTGGCTGATTTGCTGGACAGACAACCACCAAGCCATCGCATTTTATAAAAAAAATGGCTTTGTAGAAAAAGGTACTCACCCCTTCCAAGTAGGCGATACAACCTATGAAGATTTGATTTTTTATAAATCTTTCTCACCTACAAATTAATTACCCCCGAACCAACTAAATGTTGTAATGTTGTAATTTTGTACAAACTCAAACACTTTCCACCTCACCAACTTGATGTCAAGTTCCATCCCTATTCCTCCATTTTATGGCAGCTTTTTCTGTTTTTGACCCTTCGTCTTTTCGCCAACGCCTCAAAACTGACCCTCTGCCTGGTGTAGAAGCCCAGAAAAGATTGGCCCCTCCGGGTCGCTTTCCGAAAGAAGGCGAGCCTAACCCTTATGTAGCCAATGACCAAACTCGCTTTGCTGCTGTGCTGCTGTTGCTCTACCCCGACCCAACCCGCCAACAACTTGTTTTCCCTCTTATTGTGCGTACCGAGCAAGAAGGCAGTGTGCACAGCGGGCAGGTGGCCTTTCCGGGAGGTAAAGTAGAGCCCGGCGAAAACCCCTTAGAAACCGCTTTGCGCGAAACAGCCGAAGAAATTGGTGTAAAAGTATCCCCCGAGCAAGTGCTGGGTGAACTTACCGAGATTTACATCCCACCCAGCAATTTTATGGTCTATCCTTTTGTGGCTTATGTAGAACAAAAGCCCCTATTTTTGCCCGATGCACAAGAAGTAGCCAGTATTTTTGAAACCCCTGTGGCCAAACTTTTATCCGATGATACACGCAAAATCAAGCCTGTGCAATACAAAGGAATGGATCTGCTCCTCCCCTATCTTGACTTAGACCAAAATATGGTTTGGGGAGCCACGGCAATGATTCTTAGCGAGTTTGCCGAAGTTTGGCGTAAACTCTAATACGCGCATCTTTCATATCACAATTTATCACTATAGCCCCCATTTTATTAACTATGACTAAACGTTTTACCTTTGGCTTGTTCTTGTGGTTGATAAACGCCTGCTTTTCAGCGGTTTATGCACAAGACGATATTGCCTACCAAACCCCGCCTGCTTCCATAGCCGACATCATCGACGCGCCGGCCAATACGCAGGTAAGCATCGACACCCGCGGCCAATATGTGCTGCTGATGCAACCCGCCCAAATGCCCACCATCGAAGAACTTTCGCAGCCCGAACTCCGCTTGGCCGGCTTGCGCATCAACCCGCAAACCAATGGCCCCAGCCGTGGATTTACCATCATCGGGTTGAAACTCAAAAACCTAAGCACCGGCCAAGAAACCAACATTGAAGGCTTGCCAGCCAAATTAGCTGCCAGTGGTATCCGATGGTCGCCCAACGATAGCCGCATCGCTTTTGTGCAAACCGAAACCGACCATTTAGATCTCTACGTCATCGAAGTAGCCTCGGCCAAAGCCCAAAAAGTAAATCAATCTGCCCTGAACGGCGTATTGGGCACTGCCTACGATTGGGTGGCCGATAGCCAAACCCTGTTAGCCCTGACCATTCCCGATGGACGTGGATCGATGCCTGTGCCTAACCGAGTGCCCAACGGACCGGTAGTACAAGAAAACTTAGGCAAAAAAGCACCCGCTCGTACTTTTCAGGATTTGCTCAAAAACCCTTCCGACGAAGCCATTTTTGAATATTTGGGCACTTCGCAACTTTGCAAAATAGACCTCAAAAATAAAAAAGAATACAAATTGGGCGCTCCTGCGATGTATAATTATATTTCGCCCTCGCCCGATGCCCAATACATTTTGGTCAAAAGCCTCCACCGTCCTTTTTCGTATTTGGTAACCGCCGACCGCTTCCCGCTCAGGGTCGATGTGCTCGATTTTGATGGCAAAGTGGTTCACCAGCAGGTTGACCTACCCCTGTTCGACAACATCCCCAGTGGCTTCGATGCCGTAGCCGCCGGACAAAGAGGACACCTCTGGCGCGCCGATGCAGCCGCCACTTTGGTGTGGGTAGAAGCCCAAGATGAAGGGAATCCTAAAAAAGAAGTAGCTTTTCGCGACAAAGTTTGGATGCTCAAAGCCCCTTTCAAAGCCCAGCCCGAGCTGCTTGCG